>JACCRK010000073.1 GCA_013813565.1 Herpetosiphonaceae bacterium | reverse complement strand
GCCGCCCGCCAAACCCGGTGCGGTCGCCGCCGTCGTCCTGGACGGTCTTGAGCTGGGTGCGGGCCTGGGTCTTGCCGGTGTTGAAGGGCGGGTCGATGTAGATCAGGTCAAACGACTCGGCGGGCAGGGTCTGGAGGATGGTGAGGTTGTCACCGACATAGATTTCATTCATAGATTCTTTGATTCCACCAAGAAGAGCCGATTTGATCCACGAAGGCCACGAAGGCCACGAAGAATTGGCTACGATAGAATTAGACTCCATTGTACCCGCAAAAAGATGAAGATCACGAGTGCAATCTTCGTGATCTTCGTGCGGGTACCCGCGTGCGGGTGTCGTGGATAAAAATAGCGCTTCTACGTGCCCTTCGTGGACGATTCAGGCCATATCTACTACTCTGAAATATTGTCGAGGCGTTTCTCCTCAAGCGCTGCTATTCGCCGTACGCGGAATCCGGCATCAATCAGACCAAGCAGCGCGAAGCCCCCAAGCCAACCGAAAATATGGAGTGATGAGTAGTTTAGGGCTAGTCCAGTGAGTATCAGCCCAATTAAAACACCTATCTGTACAGCGAAATAGAGGCTTCGCCGCCGCCCCGACGCTGCCTCAATCCTATGCTCCAGCTTCAAGACTAAAATCGGCCCGATCATCGCCGGAAGCGCATAGATGGGATTGACATCTAGCGCAGGCCAGAGGATGACGAAGCTCATTCCAATCGCGACGACATTAACTGTCCGCACCAATAGAATATTGATAGAGGTTCTGCTTGGATTTACGCCTGCCATATTGCCTCAATCTCTTTACCTCAGAGCCGCTGCAATCCGCTCGCGGTCGGCCTGCGAGATCGCCCCGGTGCCGGCCAGCCACTCGCGCAGCGTCGCCCGGTCGCAGCCGCTGGCCCGTGCCAGGTCGTCGACGGTCCAGCCGCGCTGGGCCAGGGCCAGCAGCACCTCGCGGCGGTACTCGGTCAGGCTTGGGTCGATTTTACGTCGGCGCATAGCAGATCTCAGGCATTGTCAGAAACAGAAGTCATAACACTTACACCCCATCGAGCCAGGCGGCGGGGGTCCAGTCGGCGTCGCCGCTGATCGGCAGCTGCACGGTGAAGGTGCTGCCCTCGCCCTCGACGCTGTCAAACCAGATCCGGCCGCCGTGCAGCTCGACCAGCGACTTGGTGATGCTCAGTCCCAGCCCGGTGCCGCCGGCCTGCTCCTTGAGCGGGTTTTCGGTGCGGAAGAAGCGGGTGAAGATATGCTGCTTATCTTTCTCGGCAATCCCGACGCCGCTATCCTTGACCATAATATTCACGTCATCGCCGCCGTTGCGCACCACCAGATCGATGCGTCCGCCATCGCGGGTGTACTTGTAGGCGTTCGAGATCAGGTTGATGATAATCTGGCGCAGGCGGTCGGCGTCGGCGACAATCGTCGGCAGGTCGGGCGGAATATCGATCGCCAGCGAGATATTTTTATTGGTCCACTGCTGGTGGATCTCCATCGCCGCCTCCTGGAGCAGCTCATCGAGCACCACCGGGCGCCGCTGCAGCCGCACCTGGCCCGACTCGATCCGCGACATATCCAGCAGGTCGTTGAGGATGGCCGTCAGGCGCTCGGTGTTGTTTTTGACCACGCCGAGGAACTGGCGCTGCTGGTCGTTGATCGGCCCAAGCGTGTTGAGCAGCAGCAGGTCGATATAGCCGCTGATCGAGGTCAGCGGCGTGCGCAGCTCGTGCGAAGCGGTGGCGACAAACTCGGTCTTCAGGCGGTCGGCCAGCTCGGCGTCGGTGACATCGTGGTACACGATCACGCTGCCGAGCCAGTCGTTGGTGCTGGTGACCACCGGCGTGCTGAAGGAGCGAATTGCCCGCCCGTTGATGTCGAACTGCTGGTGCGTATCGGGGTCGGCGGTGCGCTGGTCGGTGTCGGGCGCGCCGGGCAGGGCGATCAGCGACTGGCCGAGGTACTTGGCGGCGTCGATGTTGAGCAGCTTCTCGGCGGCCGGGTTGATCAGGCGAATTCGCCCGACCCGGTCGCCGACCACCACCCCATCGCCAATCGAGCGCACGATGGCGAAGCTCTTGCTGGCCTCCTCCTCGCGCTGCTCCAGCATCTGGCTGATCTTGGCCGCCTTTTCCACCAGCGACTGGTGCTGGCGCACATTCACCAGCATCGTCGCGACCTGATCGCCGATGACCTGGAGGAACTGGGCGTGCTCGGCGTTGAAGTGGTTGAGCCGATTGTGCAGCAGAATGATCACGCCCACGACCACGCCGTCGTGCTCAAACGGCACCGCCAGCGCCGAGCGCCCCTTGACATCGTGCTCCGAGCGGGCCAGCCAGCGGGTATCCTCGGCGGTGTTGGGGATAATTGCGGCGATGCGATTCTCGACCGCCCACCAGGCCAGTCCCTGGCCACGCTCAAGCGCCGCCGCCTCGGACTGGGTCAGGTGGCGGTCGAGGTTGGTGCCAAAGATCAGGCGGCCGGTGCGCGTATCGATCAGCATAATCCCGCCGCGCTCGGCCTGGGTGGCCTGGGCGATCAGGATCAGGGCCTGGTCGAGCAGCGGCTGTGGCTCCAGGGTTGTGCTGAGGGCGCGGACGATGTGGTACAGGTTTTCAGCGCGCGATCGGGCGCGGTTGGCGTCCTCGGTGGTGCGGCCCATCTCGGCGGTGGTGGCTTCGACCCGCTGGGCCAGCGAGGCCTGGAGTGCGGCGTTCTCCAGAGCGGCGGCGCCCTGGGCGGCCAGCAGCTCCAGCAGCGGCGCGGCCTCGATCAGGCGGGCGCGGGCATTGGGCTCCTCGGCGGCGACCGTCAGCAGGGCGCAGATTTCGCCGGTGCGCGTGTGCAGCGGCACCAGAATATGGCGCTCGTCGGGGGTGGTGCGAAAGGGCAGCCGCTCGGCCAGATACGAGTGGTCGCTGACCCGCTGATCCTCGCGCAGCAGCGGCGCAATATCGCTCCACGGCAGCGTCAGATTCTCGGTGGCCCCGAGGGTTCGCCCGCTGGCGCCCAGGACCACGCCCAGCTGTAGCGTGGCGGCGCGCCAGTCGACCATCGAGATCGTCGCATACGAGAATTCGCCGCTGGCCTTCGCGGCGCTGACCAGCTCCTCCAGCACATCCTCCCGCTGCTCGGAGCCGCGCAGGCGCTGGAACGCGCGGGTCAGGCGCTGTAGGGGCGCCTCGGGCAGCGGGGCCGGGCGTGACTTGGCGGTTCGCAGAGTCAGCCGGGTGGCGGCGGCTACCAGCAGCACCGCCACGCCCTGGACCACCACCTCGACCACGCCGCTGATCGAGGGCGCAGTGGTCAGAAAGAGGCTGCACAGCAGCCAGACAACCATGCCGACGGCTAAGGCCGTAAAGGCCCAGCGGGTTGGCAGCAGTCGCGGCAGGCTCAGCGCCGAGACAAACAGTACCATCCACAGCGCCGTTGGAGTATTGACACTAAGACCGGCCACAATCAGCGGCAGCAGCAACAGCACGGCCGCCCGGATCTCAGGCCAGCTGCCCTCAACATTCAGCAAAAATGGCAGGAGCACCGTCAGACTAGCCAGCACAACAACAACCGAGATCAGCTGGATAGTGGGCAGTTGGGTGGAAAAAGCGTAGAGAGCCAGCACCAGGGTATACATGCTGATAGCCCAAGCGAGGGGCCGCACACGCTTGATCCGTGAGGTGAAACGAGAATTCTGGCTCATGGCGAATTCCTCAACTTCTGGAGTTTCCCCATTATACTATACACCTTAGCGGCTTTCGCCAGGCTTGAGCGCGGCGCAGGCGGCCTGAATCAGGGCATTAGGGTGGGTGAAATGGGGGTGAGGTGTGGGACGCTAGGGCTGACCTTCGCAGATGTAGCGGAATGTGGGCGGCGCTGGCCGCTGGCGGCCCTGAAGGACGTGGTGCATGCGATCGTGCTGGCTTAATTATACGCCCAGACTGTGATAAGGATGGGGCTGTACGCTCAAAAACGCCGCCGCCCGCTGGGGTTGAACTCAGCGGGCGGCCTTTTGGTTTAGCGCATTACTTTTATTGATCAAGCGTGCGCTTGGATGAAATTATAGCCTTGATCAAACCGCGCTATCATGCGACAAGCGGATTGGGCAAGCTCGTCAACAATATCAGGATTATCGAAATCTTTAGAATTGCGATTGAGAAAACAAGCGCTTGTTGGCTGGCTCTCACGCAGATGGGCAATGACTGATGCATACACCAGCGAATCCTGTGGGCTCAAGTCGTAAGGTGCCTCATATGTAGTAGCCTGAACTAAGATTGCCGCAGTTAGTGGAATAATAGAGGCTGTGCGAAGAATACGTGCTCGATATTGAATGAAACGTTGTTGATCATCCTCATTGCTTTGAATAAGGAGTTGTGTAATATCCTGTAGACTTGTAATCCGCGTTTTGTAGGTTGTCGTACGTGCTAGCTGGCGTAATTCTGTATCAAGAACGTGCTGAAGGTCGCGGCGACTTCGTGCTTGACGAATAAGTTTTTCATGCGGCTCGGCCAGACTATACGCCGGTATAATAAGCTGGGCCTGATTTGATTCGCAGAGTTGAAGGATTTGCTCACAGCTCAGCGACTGCTCCTGCTGAAAGACCAACTCAAGCACGAAATTCGTCTCAACATAAATGTTCAAACAACAACCTCATGCTCAAATCGGCCACCAAGAATAGAAGCGTGTAATCCCGAATCAATAAGCCACTGTTCCTCAGCCCGTAGATTGGACAGATGTTCTGAGTGCATGATCTCGCCCAACCATAACGCAACAATAAACTCAAAACTTTGTCCACTAATCTGGCCTGGGGTTACTCCGGCCTGCTCGAAGTAGGGTTGGAGCAGCGGACGGGCATCAATTGTGTAATTTGGCTCCGCCTCTATATCCTGTTTATCGGAGTCTGTCCACAAGTAGAATTTGTCAGGAAATGCGAAGAGAAAAAACTGTGCGTTTGGGTACAATCCATGGGCAAGGATATTTCTGCGGAATCGCCCCGCCCATTCAGCTGTTACATCAAGTTTATTCTTAACTTCGATCACTAGAACACGTTGATCGTGCCGATCATACGCTGCTAAATCCCATCGAGCCTCCATAACCCACCACCCTTTATACCATCGTTGAATCGTTTCGTTAAGTATAACATTTCAATGAATATTAGCTCTGTATTCGCCCAAATGTCTAGCCCATCCCCAGCGCCGCCGCGATCGCCGCCCAGCGGTCGAGGGTCAGCACCTCGGCGCGCAGGTTAGGGTCGACCCCGGCCGTGGCCATCGCGGCCATCACCTGCTCCTTGGGGTAGCCCTGCCCGGCCAGGCCGCTGCAGAGCGAGTTGGAGAGCTTTTTGCGCGCCTGCATGAAGCCGGCCCGAATGACTTTGAACAGCACATCGGGCGGCGTGGCCACGGCCGGCTGCGGGCGGCGGCGCAGCAGCACCAGGGCCGAGTCGACCGCCGGCGGCGGCAGGAACGAGCGCGACGGCACCTTGGCCACAATCTCGGCGGTGGCGTACAGCTGGACGCTGTGGGCCAGAATGCTCAGGCTGCCGGGCTTGGCGGTGATCCGCTGGGCGACCTCCCACTGCATCAGCACCACCATCACCTCAGGCGGCGCGTCGCCCTCCAGGAAGTGGCGCAGTAGCGGCGAGGTGATCGCATACGGGATGTTGGCGACCAGCTTGTAGGGCGTGTCGGCCGGCAGGTTGGCCGCCGCCAGCATCGCGCTCGGGGCCACGTTGAGCACATCGTTCTCGACCAGGGTCAGGCGATCGCTGGCGAACTCGACCAGCAGCCGCGCCGCCAGCCGCCGATCAAGCTCGACGCAGATCACGGTGCCGGCCGCCTTGAGCAGCTCCCAGGTCAGCACGCCCAGCCCCGGCCCGATCTCCACCACCACGTCGTCCGGCGTGACCTCGGCGGCGGCCAGCGCCAGCTTCAGCGGCTCGGGATCGATCAGGAAGTTCTGGCCCATGCCTTTGGCCGGGCGCAGCCCCAGGCTGTTCAGCGCCGCCCGCACCCGGATCGGGTCGGTCAGCGGGTTATGTGAGTGGTCAAGTAGAGGCATAGCAATATATTCCTTAGCATTCCATATTTTTGTTGGTAAGGGACAGTGTACCACGCTGTGGATCTGCGAACGGCCACGAGGATCTTTTTTTGATCCACGAAGGGCACGAAGAATCACGAAGGGGAGCTGGATTATTGATCTTTCTTCGTGCGGGTACCCGCGGGCGGGTGGCGTGCCCTGCGTGGATGGATGGTTCCCCTGTACTACACTATATTTGCTGACATAACGATGAGGTGCTGTTATGGCTGATACAGTTCAGATTACACCGAGGATGATTTTGCCCTTTGAGGTGTCGAGATGAAGAACCGCACCACACGCTCGATTATGCTGCTGCTGGCCGTTCTCGTCGCTGTTCTGGCGGCATGTGGCTCAGACAGACCAGCGCCGTGTCACTCCATTGCGGATCTCGAACGACTCCCAGAAGCAGGATTTCTCTCCCCAGAGTCGGAACGCGTGCGGTATGAGACTGGTCAGGGGAATCAAACGCGGGAGAGTCCGTATAGTGTCATGGTGAGTTCTGTTCTAGGCAGTGCGCTTGACACCGCAGCGGTGATCCGCACGTATGATGCTTATTTTAGACCACGGCAATGGGTCCGGCGAAACATCGCAACGGACCGGATTACATGGGAGAAAGCAGATCTTAACATAGAGTTTCTGGGTGGTTCGCCGGAGGAATTTGTCAGCCCTGAAATCAGAGCGCAGGAACCCTACCGCACCTGGTACCGATTAACGATTGCGGAACCGGGAAACTCTCGCCGGAACCCCTGTGTACAGCCAGAGCGATGATGAGGGATGACAATGATTGCCGCGGAAACCTTCAGCACAATCCTACCGACCGACAAAACTGGAGCAGCCTACACCACCCTCCTCGCCCTGGTCAACCGCTACGAGGTGCAGCGGGCGGCGGCGGCGCTGGCGGAGGACGACTGATCCACGAAGGATTGCGTTACCCAACTCTCACCGAGAAATTCCTCCACCAGGCGCGATCAAGACACAAACTAAACTTTAGGGGGTGCAGGGGGATGAAAACCCCTTGCGCTCCCCGCCGGGGCGGGGCGGGGGGGTGGCGAATCAAAAGAAATCAATCATCTCAATTAAAACCCCATAAACCCGAATCCCACAGGTGGACAAGATTGCTTATCTCGCTCAATAGGTCTGCGGCTGATTTAGTGTCGCACAAAACCATCACGACCGCCGCGGCCACGCCTGACGACGAAGATCATCAAGCTGAATATCCCGACCGGCCCACAGCCCGGCCAGCGCGAAGAAATCGTCCGCACCTTCAAGCTCTGCTGCGTCGGCCAGCGCATCCTCAGGCTGAAGCGTATCGATTGAATGCACAAAATCTAAGGCGGCCAGAAACTCCCTGAGCATCTGGGCTTTGGCTTTGTCTTCGACCTGCACAACAATATGTTCCATAGCGCACCTCATAGCGAGACTATCCTTATCGCCAGAATTATAGCTCAACCGTGCTGCCAAATGCCCCGGCGTGGACATGAAGATCACGAAGGGCCACAACGATCTATTTTTTGATCCACGAAGGGAATTCGCTTAATCGGCTTCCCTTCGTGCGAGTACCCGCTTGCGGGTGTCGTGTCCTTCGTAGATCAGAGTCCTCTTCGCGTTCCTTCGTGGAAAAGTAGCTTAGCTCAGTTCAAATGTCTCACAGAAATGCTGGGGTGACATCACGACAAACTCGTGATCGGGCGATAGCTCACGTAGAAAATGCCGATTGTCGGAGACAAGAATATCGAGATTACGCCACTCGCAAAACGCCCCAATCACCGCATCGCCTTTTTTCAGCCCTTTATGCTCAAAGCTGTGAACAGCATCAATCGGAACCGATTCAGCATCAATGACGACGTGATCACGGAGTACAAAGTGATAGAACTGACGCATATGGAGTGGTGATAGATTGCGCTCTAATTCGACCCGAACTTGATCAGCCAGGGTCACACGAAACTGCGCTAGGTTGAACAGAATTGTTTTACACCACGGATCGCCAGCCACGATGCCGAAAATCCACACGTTTGTATCAAGGCTGATGTGCATAGTGTTCTTCCCACACCTGCTCGCGAGTTTCGCGCAGGGCGGCCAGAATTTCATCCTTGCTCAGCGTGGCAAATGGATGATCGCGGCGCACCTCGGCGAACCAGCGCTCAAGCTCGGCCCGATGTTCAGCAGGATCAGCATACAAAACCACGATTTCGACCTCCGCTTGGGGTGGTAGATCGTCTAATCGAACCGACCCATCTGCTTCAACCCGCCGAGTAAAATGAAGAGTTTTCATTCAGCACCTCCACAACAGATAGCGTTGTGATTACGCTTGCAGTCATATCAATGTATTTCCATCAAGTCTACCATATTCAAACCCAGCTATCAGAAGCTGCGAACACTCCCCGCCTCAGTAGTGGTAGCGGCACTGCAGAAAATCAACCCACTCCTCGCTCACCACATACACCACCCGATGCTCCTGGGTGAGCCGCCGCGACCACGCCCCGGCCAACGCGTACTTCAGTGGCTCGGGGCTGCCGACGCCGCCAAACGGATCGCGCATAATCGCCTCGACCAGATCCAGCGCCCGCAGCGCGGTTTTGCGGTTGGTCTCCACCCAGTGGCGCAGATCTTCACGAAACTGCGGCTGGAAGATCGAGTCGCGCTGCCGGATAGGCGTGGGATCACTCTCCTGGTTCATCAAGCCCAACCTCACCGCGCAGCTCGGCAAGCGTTTGCGGGGCCGTGCCGCGCTGCTGCGCCTGGTCGAGCGCCGTCAGCAGCCGCTCGGCGTTCCTGGGCGAGCGCAGCAGATGCAGGGTCTCCAGCATGCCGTTGAGCTCGGAGGCCGCAATCAGCGCCACATCCTCCGCGCCGCGCCGCGTAATGATCGCCACATCGCGGTTCGCCGCCACCTGATCGCACAGGGTCGCCAGATTTTCCCGCGCCTGGGTATAGGTGATGTGAATCGTCATTGTTGTCTCCTGTCTTGTACAGAAACACTGTACAAGTGTATCACGGAGAAGTCAAGGGATGCAATCCAAGAACCGCGAGGATCTTTTTTTTTGATCCACAAAGGACACGAAGATCACGAAGAGAAGCCGATTAATCGAATCTCCTTCGTGATCTTCGCGCCCTTCGTGGACAGAACCTTCGTGTTCCTTCGTGCCCTTCGTGGACAGAATCTTCTTCGTGGACAGCCCTAGCCGCGCTTTTTCGACCTGGCCCAGGCCGCGATGCCGACCGCGGCGGCCCCGGCCGCCCAGCCCATCCACTGCTTCGATGGCTGCGTGTCGCGCAGGACCGTGTGGGCGGTGTTGTAGCCCGAGGCCGCGAACACCCCGCCGCCGGGGTGCATGCTCGCCCCGGTCAGATACAGGCCGGCGATGCCTGGCACGCGGTACTCCGACAGCTCGGGCAGCGGACGGAAGGCAAACATCTGGTCGAACGACATCTCGACGTGCATCACGTTGCCGCGCAGCAGGCCGAAGGTGCGCTCCAGGGTCAGCGGCGACTGCACATAGCGGTTGGTGATGGCGCCGCGCATATTCGGCGCGTAGCGGTAGACCACCTCCAGCAGCTTGTCGGCCTCGCGCTCGGCAATGCTGTCCCAGTCCTCGCCGTTTTTCAGCTCGTATGGGTGATACTGGCCCCACAGAAACAGGGTGTGCTTGCCCGCCGGCGCAACGTCGGGGTCGATCGCGCTGAAAGTCATGGCGATCACCGCCGGGTCGCGGGCGGGCATGCCCTGATCATAGTCGACGACCGCCTGTTTGAGATAGTCCAGCGAAGGGCACAGCAGCTGCAGGCCGTGGTGCGACGGGTGCGGCTTGCCGCCCGACGGCGCGGCGAGGTAGTCCGGCAGCACGTCGGCGGCGCAGCGCACCGCCATCCCAAACCCGTTGCCGACCCGAATCCGCCCAACCCGCTCGGCCAGGTTGCCCGGCAGATTGTTGGCCCCAACCAGCTTCAGCAGGGTGGTCTGGACGTGGGCGTTGGAGACCACGGTTGGCGCGTGATACTGCTCGCCGCTCTGCAGCTCCACGCCGCGCACCACGCCATGCTCGACCATAATCCGCCCGACCGGGGCGTCGAGCACAATCGTCCCGCCGTCGCTCTCGAAGCGGCGGGCCATCGCCTGGGTTAGCATCCCCGAGCCACCGCGCGGGTGCTTCGCGCCGCTCTCGTGGAGCATCGCGTGCCAGCCGGCAAAATCGCCGGTGCCGATCTCGTGGGGCGGCGGGCCGGACTGCGCGGCCAGCCAGCCCATCGCCGCCCGCATCGCCTCGCTCTCGAAGGTCTCGGTGATCAGGTGGCCGTAGCTCGTGAACAGGCGGCGCATGATGTCGAGCGGGTGGGCGCCGCGCTCGCCCTTGAACTGGCCGGTCAGCATCTGCCGCCCGAGGTTGGCCGGGGTTGGCGGGCGCAGAAACACGCTGAACACGCCCTCGTTGAGCGGCCCCCAGACCTTGATGAAGTCGCGGTAAGCCTGGGCGTCCCTGGGCGAGATCTTCTCAATCGAGGCGCAGGTCTTGTCCAGGTCGCGCCAGAACTCGATCGCCCCCGAGTTGTCGGGCAGCGGGAACCAGGCGAACGGGTCCATCTCGATGTACTCCAGGCCAAAGCGGTGCAGCTCCAGCTCGCGAATCACCGGGGTCAGGTGGATCATAATGTGCGCCGATGAGCCGACATCCATCTTGTAGCCGCCGAACATCTCCTCGGTGCACACCGCGCCGCCGATGATCGGCCGCCGCTCGATCACCAGGGTCTTCAGCCCGGCCTTTTGCAGATAGCAGGCGCAGGTCAGGCCGTTGTGGCCGCCGCCGACCACAATCACATCATATGTTTCTGTCATCGCAAGGTATCCTCATGTAGATAGCCAGCATCATTATACGAGCATGCTACTCAGGCATACGCACAGCCGCCAACCCTGGTTTTGCGGCAAAGCTCTGTTTTCGCCCACCCATGGCAGTAGATGGCAGTCGCAGCCGTGGCGCTGGCAGCCCTTCGCCGACGATACTCCACTCATTGATTATGTGCGGAGGACCCAACAATGAGTCGTCGGAATTGGACCCTGCGGTTGATGCTGGTCGTGGTGCTGAGCTGGACCGTGGTGATGCCCAACGGTGCCGCCGCCCGGCCCGCCCAACAACTGAGTGGTTTTGGGTGTAGTTCAAGCAGCGATCCGTGGTTTGTCGAGACGCTGGCCTTCGACTTGACGACGATCGCGCCAGGCGTGGTGGTCGAGCCAACTGATCCAAGTATGTCTAATGCTCTCGCCCAATTACGCAACGCCTCCACCACACCACTGTATCTGGTTGAGCTTCAGTTCTATGCCAAAAAAATCAACACGGCGGCGGTGCCAATAGTGCTGGCCGACCATACGTTTGTCGGCAGCAAAGTTATTTCTGATACTGTTTTTACATGGACCATTGATCGCGAGAGAAACGAGGCTTCGTGGCGAAAATATGATGAAAGTCAAAAGATTACGGTCTCGCACGATTCGCTCGCCACAGTGCTGGCTGGCTACACCGATCACCAGGTGTTTGGCGATCAGCGCCCACTGACTGTGACGATGCCGCTGCCGCAGGTTTATACACTGCAAGTCATCTATGGCACCGAGTTGATCAGCATTCCGGTCACCCAGACCTACACTCTCAACGCCACCTACAATCCCACCCGCTTGCAGGATGAGCAGGCGGCGTGTGAAGGATGGGGTCAGGGATTTGGGATTTCCCTGCTCAAGTGGCTTCTCGGTTATGTATTTCGCGCCGTGATCGCTGCGATCATCGTTGTTGTGCTTGTCGTTGGGCTGGTGAGCTGGATATTGGGTCGAAACAAAGCCTGAGACCCATGATCAGCCTGCGCCAATCGCTCAGTCCCGCACCAAAAACTGAAGGATCTCGCGCCAGTGATTGATATACATCAGGTGGCCCTCGTTGGCGACCAGCTGGAGCTGCGCGTGCGGGATGGTGCGGGCGAGATAGTGGGTCATCGCCGGCGGGACGTTGCGGTCTTCCTGGCCCTGCCAGATGCGGGTTTTTACGGTGATAGCGGCCGGATCAAAGCCCCACGGCCCGGTCAGCACGGCCATATCCGCCACAATCCCCTCCGCGCCCTGGCGATAGATCTCGGGCACGTCATTTACCAACAGCGCCTTCAGATCGATGTTGGGGTGCGCGCGCAGAATGGCTTTGTCACACTCCGGCAGGCGCTTGTACAGCTGCCTCCAGGCCATCTCAGGGTTGCGAACGGCCAGCGACTGGGCCCACGTCAGGAACCAGCGGGCATAGCGAATAAAGAACGGGATCTGCCGATAGGCGATATTCATCCCCTTGGTTACCCCTGGGACATCGAAGGGTGCCAGGCTGCTAATCAGCGCCAGGGCGGTGACGCGCTCTGGCAGCCGGTAGGCGCACACGGCGGCATACGGCCCGCCCGCCGACGCGCCGGCGACGGCAAACTGGGCAATCTCCAGCCGATCGGCCAGCTCCTGCACGTCGGCGGGCCAGTCCAGCAGGGTCCGCTTGGCCTTGACATCCGAAAGCCCGATCCCCGGCCGCTCGACCGTAATCACC
>JACCRK010000067.1 GCA_013813565.1 Herpetosiphonaceae bacterium | reverse complement strand
GTCAGCGACCAGATCCCGGCCGGGTCGCCTGGGAAGGTGATGATACCGATCATCGTGTCACCGAAGAACACAACTTCACCATTCTCGTTGGCAACGCCCAGCTCAGGGGCCGGATAGACCGATTGGTCAGCCACAGTGAGCCAGATACTGACATTCTCACCAGGCTGGAAGCCATACAATGTAACATAAAAATCACTGCCGGCTGGCGCGGAGCGCGGATCGACCGTGGCACTGACGTTTTCCGGCAGCACAGCTGGCGGCGTGGCCACCGACTCATAGCGCCACTGGTAGTAGTGCTTGCCAGCATTGCCCATCTCAACCTGCCAGCCAGGCGGGTTGCTGGGGGTGTAGGTCAGCACCCGGCGCTCAAAAACCTGGACCATCACATCCTGCTCGACACCGGCGACATTGGTGCGGACCCAGTATGGCTCGGCGATCGGATAGCCGGTCAGGTAGATCCAGTTGGCCAGCACATCCTTCTTCAGCACACCATCGACCTTGATCAAGCCCTCACTATTCAGAAAGCGCCAGAACACATCGGGAATGTTGTGATTGCTCTCGATCGCGTAGTAGGTGATGCGGGTGCCTGGATACTTGCTTGCCAACGATGGATCGCGGTCGGTTGATCCGGAGCGATCGATCGTCGCATCGACAAAGCGCCCGATCCGCGGCAGCTGGGCGTTGTCCTCGTTTGGCCCTGGGCCATAGGGGAACGGCAGCGGCACCTCGCCAGGCGAGGGCAGATCAATCGAGGCGACTTGCTTGAACGAGGCGTAGGTTGGCGCATCGGGGTTGTAGTCGGGGTCACCGGCGATCGGCATGCTTTGGGCGCGCCAGTTCTCGGTCTCGCCATCGCCAATCTGAATCTTCCCGCTGATCATCTCGCGCACGATCAATCCGCTGGTGACATACCAGTCGCTGGCAGGATCATCGTTGGGGTTGGTGATCTCCATGCGGCCTTTGTCATAATACTGCACCAGCCGCTCGCCATCGAGTCCCTGGGCATAGGGTTCAGTGGTGGTCAGGAATGGGTCTGGGCCCCAGTACCAGGTTCGCTGCACGAGACCGTTGCGCACAGGCAGATCGGTGCGTTCCCAGACGCGGGTAAATGCCGTCTCATCGGCCTCGCGAGCGGCGACCGGCTGAACCAGCGCCGCCAGCAGCATGACCACGACCAACATTATTCGTCGCATACCTGAACTCCTTCGCATAGAGACACGCCGACAGGGAGCAAAGTCGCTCCCTGTCGGCGCATGTCACAAGCTTCTACCGCCAGCCACGAGTTGTGGCATATTCCTTCGCCAGCAGGCCGAGCAGCACGCCTTTGTCATTGTGATATTCAAAGCGTCCACGCTCGAACCACTGGGTTGTAACCGTGTCACCGTTGCTGTTGGTTTCGGTGCGCGCTTCCGAGAGCGGGAAGCCGAACAGCTGCAGGCTGCGCTGATATTTCGTCAGCGCCGAGTCGTTCAGGCCATTGTTCTGCCAGTATTTCAGGAACTCGCCACACACGGTGTGGCCGGTCTCCTGGAAGAACACACAGCCACTTTGCGGGCTGCCTTTGGGGAAGCTAAACCAATCTTCGCCACGGTCGCGCAGCACGCTATCGCCCAGGCGCCCAAGCAGCACGTTGTAGGGCGCAGCTTTTTCCGGGTGGAACTCAAAGCGCTGGCGCTCAAAATACTGCACCAGGAACGAGCCCTCAGCAGTCTGCTCGGTAAATTCCTCGCTCAGCGGGAAGCCGAACACCGCCAGGCCGCCATTGCGGTCCCAGTAGTTCTTGAACTCACCCCGCAGGCTGTGGCCGGTTTCGGGGAAGTAGACTTCACCAACTTTGGCGGGTAGTGGCAGTGGCCCAATCGGAATAAAGGCCGGGTTGCCAACCGGCGGCGGCGGTGGAACCGGCGCTGGCGGCGGGACCGGGCCTGGGCCGGGCTGGCCTGGGATGGTGCGGGCGGCAGCATTTTGCAGGGTCTTCAGCGCATCGATGCGGCCATAGCCGGAATAGACATCTTTGCCAGGGGTAAGAATATCAACCGCGCTGCCGATCAGCAGCTGCTCCAGCTGGTCGGGGGTCAGCTCCGGCCACAGGGTCACGGCCAGCGCGGCCAGGCCTGCGACAAACGGACAGGCGGGCGAGGTGCCGTTGCCGGCGCCGTAGGTGTTCTGGCCATTGCTCCAGGCTGTCGTCCAGATGCCCACGCCTGGGGCCGCCAGGTCAAGATAGTTTCCATACGAGGAGAAGCCTGAGACCGTATCATTGGGCGTGCTGGCGCCGACCGCAATCACATGCGGGAAGGCGGCCGGGTAGATGGTCGGGTTGCCATCGCTGCCAGAGTTGCCGGACGAAGCAAAGATCGGAATGCCCTTGCTGTAGATGTAGTTGACAACATCGGCCTCAGCCTGGGTTGCCTCATCGCCACCAAGGCTCATGCTGATGATCCGGGCACCGTTGTCGGCGGCCCAGTACATGCCTTTGACGACGCTGGCCGAGGAGCCGCTGCCCCGGCTATTCAGCACCTTGACCGGCAGAATAAGGCAGTTCCAGCACATGCCAGCCACGCCCTCGCCGTTGTTGCTGCTGGCGGCGGCGATCCCGGCCATTGCCGTGCCGTGCCCCTCATCATCATCGGCGTCGCTGCCGCCGCTCAGGGCATTAAAGCCTGCCAGCACACGCCCACCAAGGTCGGGGTGCGAGCTGGATACGCCGGTGTCGATAATCGCAATCACAACCGAACCGCCAGTGGTGATATCCCAGGCGGGCTCGGCGCCAATTTTGCCCATGCCCCACTGCTGGTTATAGATCGGGTCGTTTGGCGTGATCATCGCTGTGCGAACCGCGTTGCGCTCGGCGTGACGGACGCCAGGTTGCTGGTTGAGGGTCGCAATCGTGGCATCAAGATCATTGCCCGCTGGCACTTGCAGCAGAGCGACCTGCCCGCTGCGATCCAGGGCTTCGCTGCTGTGCAGTGGCCCAATCCCTAAACCGCGCTTTTGGGCCGTTTTGCCCTTGAAGAAGGCACCGTTGGGGCCAAGATGATAGCCCTCTTCGAATGTAACCAGAATCTGGTCGGGAACAAAGTTCGTCAAATCTGCTGCTTGTGCCGGGGTGCTTGACACAGCAGGCAGCACAGCAAACGCCATCAGGAAAATCAAACCGAGGCGCACGATCGTTCGCATAGAAACCTCACTGAAGGGTAAATTGAATACACCAGAGACACTCTCTCTGCGCGGTGGCTGGATTATACCAGCCTGAGCCATTAGCGACAATGATAACGTTCATCTCGGGATCCTCTACGCAGCCTCAGTTTAAAAGGTTACATCGCTAGCCATACGTCCTGAAAGTTCCCACCATGTGGCGGTGAAATGCCAGCCACGCGTTGCTAGACACTTTTGTCAACTTTGGATACAATACATCTGGTAGATTTTTCGATGATAGATTTGGTAGATTTGGATAGGTTTTCATGGATCAGGCGCTTGCCAATACTGCTTCAAATGCTGACGCTGAGTGGATTTCCTTGCACGAGGCTAGCAGCCTGCTCGGGGTAGCAACCTCCACGCTGCGCCGCTGGGGCGATGCCGGGCGCGTGCCGACCATGCGCACCCTCGGCGGCCACCGCCGTTTTCAGCGCCAGGCGGTCGAACAGCTCCGTCTGGAGAGTCAGCCTGAGCCTACTATCCCCGATCTATCGACAACCAGGCACTGGAGCGTCGATCACCATGCGCTGACCCAGCAGGACTGGCACACGCGGCTGGCGGGCGGGCCGACAACCGACCGCATGCGCGGACTCGGCCAGCGGTTGCTGGGGATTTTGATGCAGTATATCAATGGCGCTACCACCGATAATCGTTTGCTGGTCGAGGCCGCCGCAGTTGGCGAGACCTATGGCAGCGAGTCCCAGGCTATCGGCGTATCAATGCACGATACGGTCGAGGCTTTTTTGTTTTTTCGCCGAGCTTTCGCCCAGCTGGCCAAACCTCACTCCAACAAACCGGTTGATGTCGCGGCGGTCGTTGAGCTGCGCACGCGCCTGGATCATTTTATGGATGAGGTGCTGCTGGGGACGATTGAGGGCTATGAGCATAGCAGAAGCTAGCAGCAAGCCTGACTAGTGCGCGTCCTTCCTTACATCTATGTTGCTTGGAGATCGCTGTGCAGCTAATTATGGTCGGAGCACATCAACGGACTGCCCCGGTGGCAATTCGTGAACAGATGGCCTTTAGCGAGCACGGTCTCGCCGTGGCGCTACAGGCGCTGCGCCAGTCTGCCGCCGAGGGCTTCATTATTTCGACCTGCAATCGGGTTGAGATCTATGGCCTGCTGCCGCTTGGCGACCAGGGCCGCACGCTGCGCCAGTTTCTGGCCGACCAGCACGGCCTGCCGCTCGAAGAGCTTGCGCCGCACCTGTACACGCTCGTCGGCGATAATGCGGTGCGGCATCTGTTTCGGGTTGCCGCCGGTCTCGACTCGATGGCGCTTGGTGAAGACCAGATTATGAGCCAGATCAAGGCCACTTTTACCGCCGCCCAGTCGGCTGACGCGCTGGGGCCAATGACCCATCGGCTCATCCAGGCCGCTCTGGCCACCGGCAAGCTGGTGCGCAGCGATACGCAGCTGGCCCGCGCACAGCTGTCGGTGGTTTCGGTAGCGCTGTATCTGGCCCGCCAGACGCTGCACAGTTTTTGCAACCAGAACGTCGTGATCGTCGGCGCCGGGCGCACAGCCGAGCTGGCGCTGAAACATCTCAAGTCCGAGCCAACCCGCTCGGTGACGGTGGTGGGCCGCACCTTCGAGCGCGCCGTGCTGCTGGCCGAGCGCTACGGCGTGCAGGCGGCGCCAGCCAGCGATCTGGAGTGCGTGCTGACCAGCAGCGATCTGGTGATCAGCTGCACCTCGGCGGCCGATGTGATTATCAGCACCGCGCTAGCCACAACAATCCACAGCGCCCGCGCGAGCCGCCCGTGGATGCTGCTCGACCTGGCGGTGCCCCGCGATATCGAGCGGCGGGTTGGGGCGCTGCCCAATGTCCATCTGCACGATGTCGATGATATGCAGGCGATCTGCGATGCCAATCGCACGGCGCGGGCGGCCGAGGTCAGCAGCGCCGAGGCGATTGTTGAGGCCGAGGTGGCTAAGTGGATGGCCTGGTGGGCCGCGCAGGAGGTGCTGCCAACGATTCGCGCCCTGCGCGCCCACGCCGAGTCGATTCGCACCATCGAGCTGGAGCGGGCGCTGGCGCGGCTCAATCTGACCAGCCAGCAGGAGCAGGCGGTGGCGGCGCTGACCAGCGCCATCGTCAACAAGCTGCTCCATCACCCCACGGCGGCGCTCAAGACAACCAGCGGCGCCGACCAGCTGGCCCAGGCCACCAAGCTGCTGTTTTCGCTGGAGCGGTGATTTTTTTTGATCCACGAAGGACACGACACCCGCCCGCGGGTACTGTACTCCGTTGTGGAATCGATTGATCTTTGATGTTATATGAGGAATTCTGATAATGGAACCGTCAAAACCCAGCTCAACCCAAGGCCCGCTGTTTGTACAATATATGGCCTTCAAGGCGGCCCCCGAGTGGCGTCGGCTGCCCCTGGCGGCGCGGGAGGACATGCGCGAGCAGTTCGCCCAGGCCGTCGACGAGGCCGCGCCCGGCATCACCACCTATTCCTACAGCACGATCGGCATGAAGCTCAACGCCGACCTGCTGCTGTGGCGCAAGTGCGCCTCGCCGATTGAGATGCAGGAGATGACCAGCCGCCTGCTGCAGACCGGCATCGGCCTGTACATGGAGCCAAGCCTTTCGTACTTTGGCTACACCCGGCCCTCGACCTACACCAAGCGCCCAACCACGCAGGAGCAGGCGGTCGACCAGGAGGATCGCGACACGTTCTTTATCGCCTATCCGTTCACCAAGACCAAAGAGTGGTACATGATGAGCAAAGAGGCGCGCCAGGGCATGATGAACGAGCATATTCGGGTCGGCCACGAGTACGCCGATATCCGCCAGGTGCTGCTCTACACCACCGGCATCGATGACCACGAGTTTATCGTCGCCTACGAGACCAACGATCTGCCGCGCTTTCAGTCGCTGGTGATCGACCTACGCGCCACCGAGGCCCGCCGCTACACCCAGAACGATGTGCCGATCATCACCGGCATCCACCGGCCGCTCCGCGAAGCCTTGAAGATGATCGGGTAAGCGCACGTGACGAATATACAATCCAGTCGATTTTTACGCGCCTGTCGCCGCGAGCCCGTCGATGCCACCCCGGTGTGGTTTATGCGCCAGGCCGGGCGGGCACTGCCGGAGTATCGGGCGATTCGCGAAAAGCATTCGTTTATGGATGTCTGCTATCAGCCCGAGCTGTGCGCCGAGGTGACGATCCAGCCGGTGCGACGGCTCGGCGTGGACGCGGCGATTATGTTCGCCGACATCATGACCCCGCTGATCGCCACCGGCGTTGGCGTGGAGCTGGTCGATAACGTCGGCCCGGTGGTCGCCGAGCCAATCCGCACCCTACGCGATGTCGAGCGGAT
Source organism: Herpetosiphonaceae bacterium (assembly GCA_013813565.1). Classification (GTDB taxonomy): domain Bacteria; phylum Chloroflexota; class Chloroflexia; order Chloroflexales; family Herpetosiphonaceae; genus JACCRK01. The sequence continues at coordinate 7,221 of JACCRK010000067.1, read as the reverse complement.
TCGCCCGCTGGAGCCGGAGCAGGATATTCCCTACATCATCGAGTCGGTCAAGCTGCTGAAACGCGAGCTGGGCGCGACGCCGCTGATCGGCTTCGCCGGCGCGCCCTTCACCCTCGCCGCCTACCTGATCGAGGGCCGCGGCTCGAAGAATTTTCTCAAGACCAAGGCCATGATGTACGGCGCGCCGGAGATCTGGCACGCGCTGATGACGCGGCTCTCCGACCTGACCATCGCCTATCTGAACACCAAGGCCGCCGCTGGTGTCGATGCGCTGCAGCTGTTCGATAGCTGGGTCGGCTGTCTCAGCCCCGACGACTACGCCGCGTTTGTCCAGCCCCACACCAGCCGGATCATCAAGACCGTGCGGGCGGGCAAGGATCTGCCGTTTATCCATTTCGGCACCAACACCGCCACGCTGCTGCCGCTGATGCGCGACGACGGCGGCAGCGTGCTTGGGGCCGACTGGCGGATTCAGCTCGACGAGGCCTGGGCGCTGATCGGCGCGGACAAAGCCATCCAGGGCAATCTCGACCCGGCGACGCTGCTTGGCCCGAGTGAGTTTGTGCTCACGCAGGCCGCCGAGGTGCTGCGCCGGGCGAGCGGGAGGCCGGGCCATATCTTCAACCTGGGCCACGGGATTCACCCGGAGACCCCGGTCGGAAATCTGGAGCGGCTGGTGGATTTTGTCCACGAGACCAGCCAGCGATCAGCCCGCGAGGCTTAAAGCGGCCAGGGTATTTTGTAGTGAGACAGGAACGTTATGTCACATCCATCGCCTGTTGGCGTGCTGCTGATGGCGTATGGCACGCCCAACACAATCGACGAAGTTGAACAGTACTACATCAATGTGCGCGGCGGGCGGATGCCCACGCCCGAGCAGGTTGCGAACCTGACCAGCCGCTACCAGGCCGTCGGCGGCCACACACCGCTGACCGAGCTGACCCGCCAGGTCACCGCGAAGCTCCAGGTCCAGCTCGATACGGCCGCGCCCGGCAGCTATCGGGTCTACTTCGGCATGAAATACTGGACGCCGTTTATCCCCGATGTGGTCAAACAGATGCACGCCGACGGCATCCGCACGATCATCGGGCTGGCGCTGGCCCCGCACTACTCCAAGATCAGCATCGGCGGCTACAAGAAGCAGGTCGAGCGCGCCCAGGAAGATCTGGCCAGCGAGATCAGCTTGCGGATGGTCGAGAGCTTTCAGGCCCAGCCCAAGTTCCGCCAGATGATCGCCGAGCGGATCACCGAGGGTCTGCAAAAGTTTCCCGAGGCCGTGCGCAACCAGGTATCGGTGCTGTTCAGCGCCCACAGTCTGCCAGAGCGGGTGCTGGCCTGGGGCGACCCGTATCCGCAGGAGCTGAACACCAGCGCCGAGGGGATCGCGGCGATGCTGGAGCTGCACGACTGGCGCTTCACCTACCAGAGCCAGGGCGAGACCGGCGACCCGTGGCTTGGCCCCGATGTGCTCGACACGCTGGAGGTCATGGCGGCCGAGGGCAAAAAGTACATTTTGCAGGTGCCGTTCGGCTTCGTCTCCGACCACCTGGAAATTCTGTACGATATCGATATCGAGTGCAAACACAAGGCCCAGAGCCTGGGGATGCAGCTCGAACGCATTCGCCTGCCCAACGCCGACACTGAGTTTATCGATCTGCTGGCCACAATTGTTCTCGAACAGCCAGCGGAATGAAGGTGGGCATGAAGATTACGATTGGCACCCGCAAAAGCAAGCTGGCGCTGGTGCAGACCCACTGGGTCCGCGACACGTTGCTGGCGGCGCACCCCGGCCTGGAGATTGCGATCGAGCACATCACCACCAAGGGCGATGCGATTCTCGACCGTCCGCTGAGCGCAATCGGCGACAAGGGCCTGTTTGTCACCGAGATCGAGGACGCGCTGCGGGCTGGCCGGGTGGATCTGGCCGTGCACAGCGCCAAGGATCTGCCCTCGGTGCTGCCGGACGATATGACCATCGCGGCCTACCCGCGCCGGGCCGACCCACGCGATGTGCTGGTGGCGGGTGCTGGGAAAACTCTGGCCGATCTGCCGCCGGGCGCCCGTGTCGGCACCAGCAGCCCGCGCCGCGCCTGCCAGCTCCGGCATCTCCGCCCGGATCTGGAGCTGCTGGATATTCGCGGCAATGTCGATACCCGCCTGCGCAAGCTCGACGAGGGCCAGTACGAGGCGATTGTGCTGGCGGCGGCCGGGCTGGAGCGGCTCGATCTGCTCGACCGGGTCACCCAGTTCTTCGATCCAGCCCAGATGCTGCCCGCCGTCTCCCAGGGCACGCTCGGCGTCGAGATTCGGCTGGGCGACACGCGCACGGCGGAGCTACTGCAGGTGCTCGACGATCCCGCGGCCCGCATCACCGCCACCGCCGAGAAAGCGTTTCTGGCCCACATCGGCGGCGGCTGCCAGGTGGCGGTCGGGGCGTTTGGCCAGATCCAGGGCGCCACGCTCACGATCAGCGGGATGATCGGGGCGCTCGATGGGCGGCAGGTGCGCGACGAGCTGAGCGGACCTGCCACTGCGCCAACCGCGCTCGGGGCTGCGCTGGCCGCCGAGCTGCTGGCCCAGGGCGGGGCGGCGCTGCTCAAGGAGCACTGAGCAGCTCTAGCGCATTGGAGAGGGCTAATCTCGCGACGGTTTAATGACCGATCCACGAAGGAGACGAAGGAATAAATACCGAAAATCCACGGCTTCCCCTCTCCCGCGCACAGGGAGAGGCTGGTGCCCTTTGGGCGACGCGAAGCGCCGGGGTGAGGGCTAACCCCTAGCGCGGAAACGTGCGAAAGGACACAACCCGGCGCCAGGCGTGCAGGGCAAACGTCAGCGCCGCGAGCATGTAGCACACCCCGGCGGCGGCGATCATCAGGCTGGTCAGGGCGGGCGCGGCGGCGGCCAGCGGGTCGTGGAGCGCCGCCAGGATGACGCCGGAGTTGAGCAGGATGTAGCTGGCCCAGACCAGCCGCTCGTTACCGCGCGAGCCGTGCGGGTCAAGCCGCGGCAATATCCAGAAGGCCATTCCGGCGGCGAACTGCACCAGCCAGCCGACCAGCAGCAGGTGGACGTGGGCCGAGCGCAGCAGCCAGAGCCACGGCCAGAACGGCACGCCTTTGTTGTACAGCACCAGGGCGCCGAACGTGTAGCCGACCGCGATCCAGACCAGCGCGGTGCGCAGCATGATCTGGCTGAGGCGGGGCACTATTTCACCTCGCTGGGCGTGGTCTTCGGCTTGAAGATCGGCTTGCCCTTGACCCGCGGCCAGATCGCAATCACAAAAACCCAGATCGCCAGCACCTGCAGGATCGCCGAGGCGGCCAGCATCCAGCCCCAGCCGCCGTACCAGGCCTGCAGCGGCTCGCCGATCACCCGCAGCAGCAGCCCAAGGTTGAGCGCGGCGTAGACAAACCAGCCCAGCCGCTCGTCGCCGCGCGGCCGCTCGCGGGTCAGCGGCGGGAACATCCACATCGCCACGCCGCAGATCAGCTGGGTGACCCAGCCGACCATCAGCAGATGGTAGTAGGGGTAGAGCAGCGCGCCGATCTTGTCGCTGAGGTTAAGCCCCTGGTTGAGCAGATAGAGGCCGCCAACCATAAACGCAACAACCAGATAGACCAGGGCCGTGCGAATAAAAACCCGTGCCTGTGTATGCATAGAAGCTCCCTGTCTCGTGGATAGAAAGCCCCATTATACTCTTTCACGTTGGGGCAACGGCTTTGATCCACGAAGGGATACGGATTAGTGTTGAGTTCCTATGAGCAATTTCCAATCAACCAACCTGCCGCTGGCCGGGCGGCGCATCGTCCTGACGCGGGCGACCGGGCAGTCGACGGCGTTTGCCGCGACGCTGCGTGAGCTTGGGGCCGAGCCGATTGTCTGCTCGGCGATCAGCATTGCGCCGCCGGATGACTGGGGGCCGCTGGATGCGGCCTTGCAGGCGGCCGCGCCCTACGACTGGGTGGTGTTCACCAGCGTCAACGCCGTCCGCGCGGTCTTCGAGCGGCTGGCGGCGCTGGGGATTCCCGCCGAGCGCCTGACCCAGGGCCGCGTGGCGGCGATTGGCAAGGCCACCGCCCGCGTGGTGCGCGAGGCCGGGATCGCGCCCGACTTTGTGCCCTCGTCCAGCGTCGCCGAGACGATTCTGGCCGAGATCGGCCCGGTCGCCGGGCGGACGATCTGCCTGCCCCAGGCCGATATCGCCCGCCCAACCCTGGCCGAGGGCCTGGCGGACCAGGGCGCGATAGTGAGCGCCGCGATCGCCTATCGCACCGTCCCCGACCCACAGGCGGCGGAGCTGGCGGCGCTGCTGCAGGCGGGGAATATTGATGCGGTCACGTTCACATCATCATCGACCGTGCGCTACACGCTCGCGGCGCTGCAGTCCACCGGCCTTGATCTGCCCACCGCCTGCGCGCTGCTGAGCCGCGCCGCGCTCGCTTCGATTGGGCCAGTCACCAGCCAGACTATCCGCGAGTACGGGCTGGCGGTAGCGATCGAGGCCCGCGAGTACGATATGCCTGGGCTGACCGCCGGCCTGATCGCGTATTTTCAACCCAAAGAGCCTCATGAGGACACGAGCCATGCATAACCAACTCCCAACCCCAACCCAGCGCCCGCGCCGGACGCGCCGTACCGCCACGCTGCGCCGGATGGTGCGCGAGACCACGCTGAGCGCCGCGAACTTCATCGCGCCGCTGTTCATCGCCGAGGGCAGCGGCATCCTGCGCCCGATCAGCTCGATGCCGGGGCACGCCCAGCGCTCGGTCGACCAGCTTGACGCCGAGATCGACGAACTGTTGGAGCTGGGAATTCCGGCGGTGCTGCTGTTCGGCATCCCGCTGCACAAGGATTCGACCGGCAGCGGCGCCTGGGACAGCAGCGGCCCGGTACCCAGCGCCATCCGCGCGATCAAAGCCCGTGCGCCCGAGCTGATTGTGGTCGCCGATGTGTGTATGTGCGAGTATACCGACCACGGCCACTGCGGCGTCCTGACCAGCGGCGAGCCAGCCACGATCACGGTCGACAACGACCCAACCCTGGAGCTGCTTGGGCGGGCGGCGGTGGCCTATGCCGAGGCCGGGGCCGACATCATCGCCCCCAGCGCCATGATGGACGGCCAGATCGCCGCGATCCGCTCGGCGCTGGACGCGATGGGCTACACCAATATGCTGATTATGAGCTACGCGGCCAAGTTTGCCTCGGCCTTCTACGGACCATTCCGCGAGGCCGCCGAGTCGACGCCGCAGTTTGGCGACCGCCGCTCGTACCAGATGGATCCGGCCAACGGGCGCGAGGCGCTGCACGAGGTGGCGCTGGACGTGGCCGAGGGCGCCGATATGCTGATGGTCAAGCCGGCCGGGGCCTATCTGGACATTATTCGGGCCGTCACCGAGCGCTACGATCTGCCGCTGGCGGCCTACCAGGTCAGCGGCGAGTACGCCATGATCAAGGCGGCGGCCCAGAACGGCTGGATCGACGAGCGCCGCGCCGCACTCGAAAGCCTGATCGCGATCAGACGAGCCGGCGCCGGGATGATCATCACCTACTACGCCAAGGAGGCGGCGCGCTGGCTGAGGGAAGAAAATAGCTAGCCTACAAAGATAATTTTTAATTCATCCACGAAGGGCACGACACCCGCTCGCGGGGACCCGACACGAAATTTATATTTATTCAAGATGATATAGACCGTCTGAATGCTATAGTTGTGGACTGTTACATGGATTGTTCGCAGACACCATATAACTCCCCTTCGTGCCCCTTCGTGGCCTTCGTGGACAAAAAAAGGAGCATGTATGCAAAACACACAACGTTCGGCGGCGCTCTTCGCGCAGGCCCAGCAGATTTTGCCCGGCGGCGTGAACAGCCCGGTACGGGCCTATCGCGGCGTGGGCGGCGTGCCGCGCTTCATCAGCCACGGCGCGGGCGCCTACCTGTTCGACGTCGATCAGAACCGCTACATCGACTATGTCCTCTCGTGGGGGCCGCTGATTCTGGGCCACGCCCACCCCGGCATCGTGGAGGCGATCAGCGACCAGGCCCGCCGCGGCACCAGCTTTGGGGCGCCGACCGAGCTGGAGAGCACGCTGGCCGAGCTGGTGATCGCCGCGGTGCCGAGCATAGAGATGGTGCGCTTCGTCTCGTCGGGCACCGAGGCCACGATGAGCGCCCTGCGGCTGGCGCGGGCCTACACCGGGCGGGAGAAGATCATCAAGTTTGCCGGCTGCTACCACGGCCACGCCGACGCCTTTCTGGTCCAGGCCGGCTCGGGCGTGGCCACGCTGGGCCTGCCCGACAGCCCCGGCGTGCTGGGCAGCGCCACCGCGACCACCCTGACCGCGCCGTTCAACGACCTGGATGCGGTCGAGGCATTATTTAAGCAGAACGACGGCCAGATCGCGGCGGTCGCGGTCGAGCCGGTCGCCGGAAACATGGGCTTTGTGCTGCCGCGCGAGGGCTTTCTGCCGGGCCTGCGCGGCCTGTGCGACCAGTATGGCGCCGTGCTGCTGTTCGACGAGGTGATGACCGGCTTTCGGGTGGCCTACGGCGGCGCCCAGGCCATGTACGGCGTCCAGCCCGACATTACCTGTCTGGGCAAGGTGGTTGGCGGCGGCCTGCCGGCGGCGGCCTACGGCGGGCGTCGCGAGATCATGCAGCTGGTCGCGCCGGCCGGGCCGATGTATCAGGCCGGCACGCTGTCGGGCAACCCGCTGGCGATGGCGGCCGGCATCGTGACGCTGCGCGAGCTGCAGCAGCCCGGCGTGTACGAGCGGCTCTCGGCGGTGACCTCGACGCTGTGCCAGGGATTGTGGAAGGCGGCCTTCAAGGCCGGGCTGCCGTTTCAGGCCCACAAGGCCGGCAGCATGTGGGGGTTTTTCTTCGCCGCCGACGAGGTCACCGACTTCGCCTCGGCCAAAAAATCCGACACCGCGCTGTTCGGCCGCTTCTTCCACGCCATGCTGGAGCGCGGCGTCTACCTGGCGCCGTCGCAGTTCGAGGCGGCCTTCGTCTCGCTGGCCCACTCCGACGAGATGGTCACGGCGACCATCGACGCGGCCAAGGAGAGCTTTGCGGCGATTGGGGGTTAGGGGCATCCACGAAGGCCACGAAGGGGCACGAAGGCGGGGATTAAAGCGGCGATCGGGCATAAGATCCACTGATCCACGAAGAACACGATACCCGCTCGCGGGTACCCGGCACGAAGGCGGGGATTAAAGC
>JACCRK010000066.1 GCA_013813565.1 Herpetosiphonaceae bacterium | reverse complement strand
CTTTCTGATCGAGCCATTCCATATCTCGCACTCGATCCCCGACTGCCTGGGCTTTGGCCTGACCACCCCGGCCGGGCTGGCGCTGTACATTACCGACTGGAAGCTCGACCACACGCCGGTTGACGGCTGGCCCACCGAGATCGATCGGCTGGTTGACTTTGGGCGGCGCAATCCGATTGTGCTGGTCACCGACTGTGTGCGGGTGGAGTCGAAGGGCTACACGCCCTCCGAGCGCGTCGTCGGCGAGGCCTTCGATCAGATTTTCGCCACCGCGCCAGGCCGAATCATTATGGCGACCTTTGCCTCGAATATCTCGCGGGTCCAGATGGCGATCAATGCCGCGGTCGACTATGGGCGCAAGGTTGTGCCGATTGGCCGCTCGATGGAGAACAACGTGGCGATCGCCCGCGAGCTGGGCTACCTGAATATCCCCGAAGGCGTGCTGATTCGACCCAACGAGATGAAGAGCCTGCCCGACGACCAGATCGCGATCGTCTGCACCGGCAGCCAGGGCGAGCCAATGGCGGCGCTCTCGCGGATGGCGAATCGCGATCATCGCAACATTACGCTGCAGCAGGGCGATACCGTGGTGGTATCAGCCTCGCCCATCCCCGGCAATGAAGTGTCGGTCTACAAAGTGATCGATAACCTGTACAAGCTGGGCGCCAATGTCATCTATGGCTCGGATCTGCCGGTGCATGTTTCGGGCCACGCCGCCCAGGAGGAGCTGAAGATGATGCTCAACCTGGTGCAGCCGCAGTTTGTGGTGCCCTTCCACGGCGACTATCGCCATATGATGCGCTACAAGCAGCTGGCGACCGGCATGGGCTTCAAGGCCGAAAACGTGATGCTGGCCGAGGGCGGGTCGATTATGGAGTACAGCCAGAACTACGGCAAGATGGCTGGCCGGGCGCCGGTTGGCCATGTGTTCGTCGACGGTGTGACGGTCGGCGACATCGGCAGCGTGGTGGTGCGCGACCGCCAGATGCTGGCCAAAGACGGCATCCTGATGGTGGTGGTCAGCGTGGATCAGCAGACCGGCGAGCTGGTCGCCGGGCCGGATATCGTCAGCCGCGGCTTTGTCTCGATGCGCGACTCGACCGACCTGATCGACGCGGCCAAAGAGGCGGTCCGCAAGTCGTTCACCAATGGCTATGTGGCCCCGGCCCGCCAGTTCAGCGATGGCGAAGAAACCGCCGAAGGCAACACCCCGGCGGTCTCATCGCCATCGTCGCGGAAGATCAAAGAAGTGGTTGGGCGGTTCCTCTATGATAAAACCAAACGCCGCCCGATGATTATTCCGGTGGTGATGGAAGTCTAGCCACTGGAGCGGTAGCGGATCAAAGCCCGGCGAGTGCATGCTCGCCGGGCTTTTTGGTGGACTAAAAAACGCCGCAAACGTGCTACGGGAACGAATCCGCCGCCCCCAGCGTCTTCCTCCCAGACGACAGATACTTCAACAAGGAGACGGCAATGAAACAGCGACGAACGTGGGCAATTATTCTGGTCGTGCTGCTAACCCTGGGCATCGGCTCCCAGCTCTACAGCGCGGCCACTCAATCCGAGTCGGACTACGCCACCGGCGGCAGCCGGTCCGAGCCAAACTCAGCCCGCCTGAACCAGCCGACCACGGATACTGCGGCCGCTGCGACCACAGCGCCTGTGCAAGAGGCGCCGGCCGACGAGGCGATGGGGCTCAATCTCGACGCTGGGCAAAGGCAAGCCGTCGGCGCACCTGGGGTATCCAATGATATGTCTGTTGATCTCGCCGCCCCGGTCGCCGCCCAGCGGCTGGTGATCAAGAGCGCGACCGTTGAGGCCGAGGTGGAGTACGAGCAGCTTGGCGCGGCCAACAGCCGGGTCGAGCTGATGATCGCCCGCCTGGGCGGCTACATTGTCTCCAACGATGACTCAAGCTCGAACGTCAGCGAAAGAGCCTATGTAGTGATTACCTTTCGCGTCCCCGCCGCCAAGTTCGATGAGGCCCTGCGCAGCGTCGAGGGCGATGGGATTAAAATTTTGCGCCGCGAGATCTCCGGCCAGGACGTGACCGAGGAGTTCACCGATAACGAGTCGCAGATCCGCAACCTTGAGGCGACCGCCGATCGGCTGCGCACCTTTCTGGAAAAGGCCGCCACCGTCACCGAGGCCATCCAGGTCAACCGCACCCTGAGCGAGTACGAGGGCCAGATTGAGGTGCTCAAGGGCCGCCAGAAATACCTTTCCGACAGCGCTGCCATGAGCCTGATTGCGCTGACCATGCGGGCCAAGCCACCGGCCGAGGTCGTGGCGGTGAAATTCGTGCCGCCGCCGTTCAGCCTGCGCTTTGGCTATGGCTGGGATGCCTCCCGCTCGGCATCCAGGGCCTGGGCTGGCGTGGTTGACCTCGGCCGCGATGTCGCCGATTTCCTGATTGCGATTGCGGTCTGGACGCCGGTGTGGCTGCCGCTGCTGCTGGTTGGGCTGTTCATCTGGAGCTGGGCGCGGCGGGTCTATCGCCGAATCAGCAGCCGAACATCCACCGCCAGCCCAGCTGTCGCCAGCCCAGCCGTCGCCAGCCCACCTGTGGTAGCGACCGAGTAGGCGCGCCAGCCCCTCGTTGCTGGTCTCCAGCCGCTAAAAACCGCTGGGCCAGGCAGTTATCTGCCTGGCCCAGCGGTTTTTAGGGCGAACTTCGTGATCTTCGTGCCCTGCGTGGACGATGGGCTGTCTGCGGACTACACGCCCGCCAGCACGCGGCCCTCGGCCAGCAGCTTTTCGACCAGCTCTGGCGAGCGGGTCTCGGTGTAGATGCGCAGCAGCGGCTCGGTGCCGGAGAAGCGAATCAGCAGCCAGCTGCCATCGGAGAGATAGTACTTGTAGCCGCCCTGGGTGTTGATGTTGCTGACCGCCATCCCGGCGAGCGCATCGGGGCGGGCGGCGTCAACCCGCTTGAGGATCGCATCGCGCTGATCGGCCGGGTAGGTGATGTCCAGCCGGTCGTAGAAGTGCGGCCCAACCTTGCTGAACAGCTCATCAAGCGTCTCGCTGGGGGTTTTACCACGCTTGAGGAACAGATCGAGCAGCAGCAGCGCCGAGAGAATCCCATCGCGCTCCGGCAGATGCTTGGCGATGGCAAACCCGCCCGACTCCTCGCCGCCGATAATCGCGTTGGTCTCGATCATCTTGGGGCCGATGTGCTTGAAGCCAACCGGCGTTTCGTAGATCGGCACGTTGTAGATCTCGGCCAGCCGATTGACCATCGAGGTCGTCGAGAGCGACTTGACGATCGGCCCGCGCCAGCCCTTGACCTCCAGCAGATAGTAGGCCAGCAGCCCAAACACCCGCAGCTGATCGACAAAGCGGCCCTTCTCATCGACCAGGCCAACTCGGTCGGCATCGCCATCGAAGGCCAGGCCGGCATAGGCGCCGCTTTCACGAACCACTCTTTTCAGCTTGGTCAGGTTATCGTCAATCGGCTCGGGCGAGCGCATACCTGGAAACAACGGGTTGCGGGTATCGTTGAGTGGCACAACCTCGGTCGCGCCGCCATCAAGCAGCAGCGGCAGGTAGCCTGCGCCGGCACCATACATAGCATCGATAATCACCGTCCAGCCAGCCCGCTTGATCGCATCCAGATCAACCATCTGTTTGATCTGGGCGACGTACTCGGGGGTGCCGTTGATCCGCTCGATCAAACCCTGTTTCTCGGCATCTTTGGCCGCCATCCGCTTGACCGGGTTGCGCTCCAGCCGCTCCTCAAGCTTGGCGACGACCTCGGGCGAGGCCGAGCCGGCATACTCGGGCTTGTACTTGTAGCCGTTGTCGGTGGGCGGGTTGTGCGAGGCGGTGATAATCGCCGCGCCGCCAGCTTTTTTGGTCAGGATGCTCCAGCAGACCACCGGTGTCGGCGTGGCTTTTTCAGTTAGATAGACGTGAATGCCATTCGCCGCCAGCACCTCGGCCGTGGCCAGGGCAAAGCGCTCGGAGCCGAAACGGGTGTCGTAGCCAACCACCAGGCCCCGGCTGGCCAGCCCGCTGTCGTGAAGGTAGTCCGCGACGGCCTGGGTGACGATACGCACGTTCTCGAACGTATAGTCCTCGGCAATTACCGCCCGCCATCCATCGGTGCCAAATTTAATCGGTGTCGCCATACGCGCTCCTACAGGAATGAAGAATGAAGTTTGGAGAATGAAGATTGGGTAGGTCGTTGTTTAACTATAATCGTGATGCACCACTCTTCATCCATGGGTCTTTAGCGAGATGTTATGCCTCAATGGTTGGGTTCTGCTGCGAACCCACAGCCTGGTCTACAAGCAGAGTGGCGCGAGCAACTCGACTGCCTGTGGCCAGCACAGCGTCGCGCACCGTCGCATCGGACTCAATTGTAACACGCTCCCAGAGCACCGACCGTTCAATCAGCACCCCTGGCCCGACCTGGGTGCCGGCGCCAAGCATCGTCGGCGCTACCAGGGTTGCGGCCGGATCGATCTGCACGCCAGCGCCGGCCCAGATGCCGGGCGCCACCTCACGGCCCAGCGGTCGCTCGCCGGGGATCTGCCCCAGCAACACCGCCGCATTGGCCGCCAGATATCCGGCCAGTGTGCCAATATCCTGGCTGTAGGCCGAGTGCGGATAAGCTGCAATTATCGCACCATCAGCCAGCAGTTGAGGAAAGAGATCGCGCTCGAGCATGGCAAATGTCGCCGCTGGAATCTGCTCGATGGCGGCCCGTTCAAACACATAGGCGCCGCTGTTGATGGTGTTGGCCAGCGCGGTGCCGGCGGCGGGCTTTTCCTGGAACGCGGTCACCCGTCCGGCCGCGTCGCTCACCACCACGCCAAAGGCAGTCGGGTCGACGACCTGGCGCACCGCAATTGTCGCCAGCCCGCCCGCTGTTTGGTGGTGTCGCCACAGCGCCGCCACGTCCAGCGTGGTCAGCTCGTCGCCGTTCAGCACCAGGGTCGGGCCGTCGCTCAGCTCGCCGGCCAGGGTGGCGGCGTAGCGCACCGCTCCGGCCGTGCCAAGCGGCTGAGGCTCCTCGACGATCCGCAGCCGCAGCCCCAGCGCGGCGCCATCGCCGTAGCGCTTGTGAAAGGCCGCCGCCAGATACTGCACCGCCAGCACGACCTCGCGGACACCCTGCGCCTGTAGGCGGCGCAGCGTGCGGGTCATCAGCGGCACGCCAGCAATGGGCACCAGCGGTTTGGGTAGATTGTCAGTCAGTGGGCGCAGGCGTGTCCCCAGGCCCCCAACCAGAATAATTGCACGCATCGCTCTTGATGGCCAGCAGCTCAGCGCCGCTACAGCACATCATTCCGCCCTTCTTCACGTAGCTGATCGACGATTTTCTTTACATCCTGGGCTCGGTTGCGCGGGGCGATCAGCAGCGCGTCGCCGGTGTCGACGACCAGAAAATCCTCCAGGCCAATCGTGGCGATAATCCGGCCTGAGTCGCTGTAGATCAAGGTCGAGTGGGTGTCGACCTCGACGTGCGGCCCGATCACGACGTTGGCCGACTCGCCCGTACCCATCAGGGTGGTCAGCGTATGCCAGTCGCCGACATCGCTCCAGCCAATATCGACCGGAATCACCGCCACGTTGGGCGCCCGCTCCATAATCCCATAGTCCACGGTAATGTTCTCGACCTGCTCCCAGATGGTGTTTAAGATCACCTGCTGGCGCGACTTGCCAAACCCGGCCTGGATCTGGTTCAGCTGATTGCGCAGACGGGGCAGATACTGCTCGACTGCATCGAGAAAGGTCTGGGTCTGCCAGATAAAAATCCCGGCGTTCCAGTAGTAGTTGCCGTCGGCGATATAGCGCTCCGCAGTCGCCTGGTCGGGCTTCTCGGCAAAGCGCCCCACTTTGTGAATGCTCAGCCCGTGCGACGCGCTGATCTGGTCGCCGCATTTGATATAGCCGTAGCCGGTGTTGGCGAACGATGGCTTGATCCCCAGGGTCACCAGGTAGCCTTCGCGGGCCGCAACCTCGGCGGCCTGGAGGGCGTTGCGAAAGGCATCGCCGCGCAGGATCAGGTGGTCGGCGCTGAGCACCGCCATCACCGCATCGGGGTCGGAGCGGCGCATGTGAATCGCGGCCAGACCAATCGCCGGGGCCGTGCCGCGCCCGCTCGGCTCACGAATGATATTGGCCCGTGGCACGCGATCGAGCTGCTCGGTGACCAGCGAGGCATAATCTTCGCCAGTCACCACAAAAACGCGCTCGTCCTCAACTAGGTCGCGCACGCGGTCGACGGTCTCCTGCAACATCGTGCGCTTGGAGAGCAGCGGTAAAAACTGCTTGGGTTTGGTGCGGCGTGAGCGCGGCCACAGCCGTGAGCCGGTGCCGCCAGCTAAAACGAGAACATCCATACACCCACATCCTTGTAGCTATCTCAGCGGTGCCTGGGCCAGGCACAACGATCAATACGAGTGGTTTGCCTCCGCCTGGACTCGGCTGCGCCAATCCTCCAGCACATCACGCAGGGTCTGGTCAAGGCTGTACTGGCGACGCCAGCCGGTGCGCGTCTGAAAGTAGCTGCTATCGCAGGCGACTGTCGGCACATCAGCGGGACGCATCCGGGCTGGATCGGGCTCGATCGTAATTGGCACGGTGCTTAGGTTAATCAGGGTTTCGAGAATGGTGCGCACTGCGATCGGCTCGCCTGAACCAACATTGTAGATCGCGCCCGGCTCGCCGTGAACGAGCGCCAGGTGGTAGGCGCTGACGATATCGCGCACATCGGTGAAGTCGCGCTGCGCGTCCAGGTTGCCGACCTGGACCACCGGAGGCTGTAGCCCAAGCTCGATTCGGGCGATTTGGCGGGCAAAGGCTGGGGCCGCGAACTGGGCCTTTTGCCCCGGCCCGATATGGTTGAACGGTCGCACCCGGATAACTCGGAGCTTGTGGCTGTAAAACCACTGTCCCGCCAAGAGATCCTGGGCCGCCTTGGAGACCGCATAGGGGCTGGCCGGCCGCAGGGGGGTTTTTTCATTGACCGGAATGTCGTTGGGCAGCACCATCCCATAGACTTCATTCGAGCTGATGACCAGCACCAGGGGGTCGATCTTGGCCGCCGCGATGGCTTGCAGCAGGTGCAGCTGGCCGATCACATTGGTATTGAACGTGTCTGCCGGATCTTCAAACGAGGTTGGGACGAACGACTGGGCAGCCAGGTGCACCACAATCTCCGGCTGAACCTGGGCCACCGCCTGGTCTACCGCCGCGCGATCAAGCAGATCGGCGCTGACAGTGTTCAGATCGGGCTGCGATGAACGACCAAGCGCGCACAACTCCCAGTCGGTTGTAGCGCGCAGATGGGCAACAAGATGACGGCCAGCAAAACCGCTGGCTCCAGTAATGAGTGTACGTGTCATAGAGCGAAAATATACTGCGAGTTGGCTTACTTGGCAAGGACGCGCCAGGGAGAGGCATTGCGCGGGGGAAAGGGTATAGTGGGACTGGCAGCGCCGCTGAGGGAATCCCCAGCGGCACTGAACAGGGCTTAGTCAATCGATTTGACGACCTCGACGCCGTTGGCGGCCATGTGGTGCAGAAACACGAGGTGGTGGAAATCGCCGGGGTGGGCCGGAATGCCGATATCCTGGGCGACCTCGATCGGGGTGTCGTAGGTGTCGACACAGTTGGCCGGCAGCACGACCCGGCGGCCCTGAATGTTGCGGGCGTTGGCATCCAGGCGCAGGAACATCGCCATCTGGTAGACACATAGGTCCGAGCAGTCGCCGGTGATGATGTAGGTGTCTACCTCGGGGTGGGCGTAGGTCCAGGCCGCGAAATCGGTGGCCAGCGCCGCGCTCAGCGAATTTTTTGGAAAGATAGTGTACTCGTGGGCGAACGACAGCCTGGTCAGCTCCGGCGCGGTGTCGGCCTCCAGGGTGCCGCGCACACAGTGCGACGGAAACGCGCCAAACTCAACTGCGTCCTCCGGGTGGGCATCCTGCGGCAGCAGAAAGTTGGTCACGCCGGCCGCGTGGGCTTTGGTGAACAGCTGGGTGATTGGCGCAACCACGTTTTGCACCCGTGGGCTGGATAGCGCCCCCTCGGTGCAAAAGCCGACGATCACGTCGACGCAGGTCACTGCCACCCGCTCCGCCCCGGCGACGACAAGATCATCCAGCGGAAGCGCCGGCAGGGCGGCGTACCAATCGTCCAGGTAGCGCAGAAATGGCTGGCCGCTTTCGGAAATATTCATGGTGTGCTCCTTAAATAAAGTAGCTATCAGACAGGAGATATTCCTGCCGACTAATAATCAACTGGCCGCAGATAGTACTCGCCGATTGCGGTGCTCGACAGCATGGCCGTGCTGGGCAGGTGGCGCTTCCAGTGGGTTGAGTTGACCCGCCGCTGCACGATGGCGACCTCGGCGGCGGCAAAGCCGCGCTCGACCAGCTGTTCGGCGCGATAGCCCTGTAGCAGGTAGGCCAGAATACGGTCGGCCTGGCGATACGAGATGCCGAAGTCGCTCTCGTCGGTCTGGCCCACCACCAGGTCGGCCGAGGCCGGTTTGTGCACAATCACGTCGGGGACGCCGACCGCGCTGGCCAGCGCCCAGACCTGGGTTTTGAACAGGTCGCCCAGCGGGTTGACCGGCGGCGAGTCGTCGGCGTGCCAGGTGTAGTAGCCAAACAGCCGCTCGGTCTTGTTGCCGGTGCCGATTGGGATGCAGCCCAGCTTCTGCGACTGATCAAACAGCACGATCATGCGGGTGCGCGCCATCACGTTGCCCCGGCGGCGCCCGTCGGCCTCCGGCTCCAGCGCCAGGTAGCCATCGACCGCCCCGGAGATATCGACGGTGTGATGCTGAATGCCGAGGTCGTCGATCACCAGCTGGGCGTGGTCGAGGCTGTCCTGCGATGAGGTGCGGTAGGGCATCCGCACCGCCAGCACGTTCTGCGGCCCAAAGGCGCGGGCGCATAGATAGGTCGTCAGCGCCGAGTCGACTCCGCCGGACAGGCCGACGACAACTTGCTTGAAGCCCCGCCGGAAGCCGACCTCATCGCGCAGAAACACGATCAGCCACTCCAGCGCTAGGGCGGTGTTGATCTGGATCGGCTCATCGCTGCCAGGGTCGAAGCGGGGCGCGTGAATGACGGGAAATAGCTGGCTGATACCGTGCGTCTGAATATCCGAGGCTGTGCGCTTCTCGCCCTCGCTGTCGATCGTGCGCAGGTAGGCGGTCGAGTCGGTCAGCGCCTGCTGGTGGGTGACCTCGTTGGCGTCGTCCCAGGCGGTCGGGCGGTTGCCGCCGCTGGCCGCTGCGCGAACCTCGTCGAGCAGAAATGGCAGCTTGTCCTCCAGCGCGGCCAGCAGCGGCAGGTCGGCGCGGGCCAGCGGTAGATCGGTCGGATCGATCTCGGCCAGCAGCAGGGCTTCCTGCCAGAGCGGGGCGCGCGCCCGCTCGTCCGAGCGCGGGCCAACCACCACCGAGCCGCCGGCAAAGCCTTTGCCGCCCTCGAAGCCCACAATCTGGCAGACCGCCACAAACACACCGTGTTCGCCAGCGATCTCGCGGATGCGGTCGTCCCAGCGCGACAGGTTGCTCGGGCGCTCCTCGTGCACGCCACGGGCCGGCGAGGCGCTGACCACGTACAGCACCTGGGCGCCATCAAGCGCCGCCACAGTGCCGGCCAGCGAGTGCCAGGCGTCCTCACAGATCAGCATCGCGGCGCGTCCAAAGCGGGTGTCGAACGCGGCGATGTGGTGGCCGCTCTCGACAAAGCGGGCCTCATCAAACACGCCGTAGGTTGGCAGAAACATCTTGCGGTGGACGTGGCGGATGCCGGGGCGATCCTCGGTCGGCGCAACGCTGTTGAACTCGCCGCCCAGGGTGGCGTACAGCGCGCTGTTGTAGAACCGATCGCGCCAGCACTCGTAGAAGCCAATCACCACATCCAGCGGCGGAGCGTTGCGGCCCAGAGCGGCGATATAGGTTCGCTGGATATCGGCAAACAGCTGCCCGGCGGTGACGGCCTGCTCGCGGACGCCGCCCTCGATGAAGTAGCCGGTCAGCGCGGTCTCCGGCAGCATCAGCACATCGGGCGGGCGATCCTGCGTGGCGATCTGGCGAAAGACATCGCCCAAACGTTCCATATTGACGCTGTAGTTGCCCTTGCGCGGGCGAAACTGCGCCAAAGCCAGGGTATATGCCATAGTGGTGTCTCCAAATCTGTAGTGGTAGGGCCGGTTGATGATCAGTGCAAATTGTTCAGCGCGTCCTGGTAGCGCTGCTCCGCGTCGGCGCTCCAGACCACGAAGCGCACCAGTTCGATCGCGGGGTGTTCGCGCACATAGGCGCTGACGGTGCCGACGGCAATTGGCGCCGCCTCGTCAAGCGGGTAGCCGTAGATGCCAGTGCTGATCGCCGGAAAGGCGATGCTCGTTATGCCGTGGGCCGTGGCCAGCTCCAGCGAGCGGCGGTAGGCGCTGGCCAGCAGCTCGGCGTGCCGTGGCTCGCTGTAATAGCCCGGCCCAACCGCGTGGATCACATAGCGGGCTTTGAGCTGAAAGCCGGGCGTGATCTTGGCCGCGCCGGTTTCGCACCCGTCCAACAACTCGCAGGCCGCCAGCAGCTCCGGCCCGGCCGCCTCGTGAATCGCGCCATCGACGCCGCCGCCGCCGAGCAGCGACGAGTTGGCGGCATTCACAATCGCATCGACATCCTGCTCGACAATATTGCCGCGCACCAGCTCAAATCTGGTCATCGTCCATCCTCCAAATTACCCGCGGGTTTTGGCCTCGCGATAGCGGAACACGAAATCGCCCTCGACCCGCGAGTCGCGGAAGCGATACAGCCGCGCTGGGCGGCCGCGGCCCTCGTGGAACTTGCCGGTATCCTCAAGCAGGTCGGAGTCGCGCAGCTTGCGATAGAAGTTGGCCTTGTCGAGCTTCTCGCCTAGAATCTCCTCGTAGATGCGCTTGAGCTTGGGCAGGGTGAACTCGGTTGGCAGGAGCTGAAACGCCAGCGTGGTGTATTCCATCTTCGAGCGCAGGCGGTCGATGGCGTAGCGCAGAATGCGGTCGTGGTCGAAGGCCAGCGGCGTGGGCAGCTCGTCGACGGGAAACCAGCGCACATCATTCGACTCCTCGGAGA
>JACCRK010000053.1 GCA_013813565.1 Herpetosiphonaceae bacterium | reverse complement strand
TCGTCGCCAACCCCGCCGACAGCCTGAGCCTGAACCGCATCATCAACACGCCCGCCCGGGGGATTGGGCCGGCCAACATCGCCCTGCTGACGACCAGGGCCGCCGAGCTGGGGCTGCCGGTCGGCGAGGTGCTGGTCAAGCGCGAGGGCTGGATTGGGCTGAGCGACCGGGCCGCCCAGGCAGTCAGTGATTTTGCCCGCCGGGTGCATCGCTGGCGCTCGCTGGCAACCGGCACCGCGCCGCCCGACCATATGCTGCAGACCATTCTCTCCGAAAGCGGCTACGAGCGGCTGATCGAGCAGGACTGGCCCGAGGCCGAGCGGGCCGACGCCCTGGCCCACCTCCGCGAGCTGATCGCCGCCGCCGCCGAGCACACCAGCCTGACCGATTTTCTCCAGGAGGTAGCGCTGCTGACCAACGTCGACAACGACGACGAGCGCGATGCCGTCCAGCTGATGACGATCCACGCCTCCAAAGGCCTGGAATGGCCGATTGTGTATCTGCCCGGCCTGGAGGAGGGCACGCTGCCCCACGAGCGCTCGATCGCCGAGGTTGGCGGGGTCGAGGAGGAGCGGCGGCTGTGCTACGTCGCGCTGACCCGCGCCGGCGAGCAGCTGTATCTCTCGCACGTCAAAAAGCGCCAGAAAAGCAACCGCAATCCCTCGCGCTTCCTCGACGATATCTTGAGCTATGGGCGCGAGCGGAAGCAGGCGCGGGGCGAGTAATGAGTAGCTGGCAGCCAGTAGCTAGTAGCTAGTGGGTTTATTAGTTGCTTTTGGGCTTTGCTAATACCTTAAATTGATACGACTGACTGCGATCTGCCAACTGACAGCTCCTCTGTCAACCCAATCTGGTGCCACTAATCCCTGCTCACTAGCAGCTAGCTGCCAGCTACTAGCTACTAGCTGCTAGAATAGAGCCGGGCACATCTATTCTCATAGCTAAGGAGACTACAATGAAGGAACTGATCGCACAGCTGATCGAGAAGGCCAATCTGACCGAGGAGCAGGCCGGACAGGCGGCGGCGGTGGTTAAGAACTTTTTGGCCGACCGTCTGCCCGAGGCCATCCGCGGCCCGGTCGAGTCGGCGCTGACCGGCGAAGGCATTATGGGTGTGGCCGATAAAGCCAAAGGGATGCTTGGCGGGCTGTTCGGCGGCAAGGACGCCTAGGCGTTCGTCAGCCTTGCGTTGATGAGCGTTGGCTAAGCTGGTCGAAGCCACACCAGCTAGCTTCGACCAGCTCAGCCAACGGGGCGGGCAGATTGGCCAGGGCGCAAGCTCAGCGCCAATTTCCGATTTAGAGGTTTGCGATGCTGGAGAACAAGCTGCTGGGGATACCGCTGGTCGTGTGGGGCATCGTCTGTCTGGCCCTGACGATCGTGTGGGTGCTGGTCTGGCCGAGCGAGCGGGTGGCGGTCGCCAGCGGGCTGCGCTTTGTGATTCTGCGCTGGTTTCACGCCCTGACCTGGCTGCTGCTGGCGGTCGCCGCGTTCCTCGCCGCCCTTAGCTCAGGTGGCGCCGGGCGGGCCAGGCCGGTCGCCCAGCTGGCGCTGGTGGTCTATCTGGTCTTTATGGCGACCTTTATCGGCAGTTCTACCCAATAGATCACGCTGGTGTGGAGAAATTTCGTATGCCCATCTACGGCCCGCTATCCAGCCCGGCGGCGGCGACGCTGAGCGAGTATGGCGCGCTGCTCCAGCCGCTGCTCACGCCACCGCGCTGGATCCACTCGCTCGGCGTAATGCAGATGATGGGCGACCTCGCCCCACTCTACGGCCTCGATCCCGCCAGCGCCTGCGTGGCCGGCCTGCTCCACGATATCGCCAAGGATCGCAGCGCCGCAGAGCAGATTCAGCTGGCGACCGAGCTCAGGCTGGTGCTCAACGACCCCAGCGAGGCGCTGCCGGTCTACCTCCACGGCGTAGTTGGCGCCGCGCTGCTGGAGCAGCAGGTGGGCTACACCGACGCGGCGGTGCTGGAGGCGATCGCGGCCCACTCCTATAACCGCCAGCTTAGCCCGCCGAGCGAGCGGCTGGGCTGGTGCCTGCGGGTCGCCGACGTCCTGGCCCCGGTGCGCGAGTGGACAGGAATGTGGCGTCTGCACGATCTGGCCTATGCTGGCGATCTGGCGACGGCCGCCATCCTGCTCAGCCGCTGGGTGAGCGAACTGTACTGCGGCTGGGGGCTGCCGGTGCACCCGCTGCTGGCCGCGCTGGAGCGGCAGCTGTGCGCCCCGCTGGCCGACCAGCCCGATTTCTTCGCTCGCTGGTAAGCCCTTGACGTTGTCGGACTCGCCGCAGCTGCTGGCCGCACGGTGCTGGATTTTGCCGGTGCGGGCACGCAGCCCGCGCTGCCCAACCTGCTGGAAGGCCAGGAGCGCAGCACACATGTGGCTATCGTACTATAATGGAAGCTGAAAATACTGCTATTAGCCACGAGAATACTGTGACCAATCCCACTTCTGCCGATTTTTCCTCACTTGGCACGCCCAGCGCCCAGCGGCTGCTGCTTGATCTGAGCGCCCTGCTGGTGGATGCGCTGGACTATCGGGCGACGCTTACCACGATCGCCGAGCTGATCGTCGCCGCCCTGGCCGATGTCTGTCTGATTGATGTGCTTAGTGACCAGGGCCAGGTTCAGCAGCTTGCCTGCGCCCACCGCGATGCGACCCAGCTGCCCGTGCTGGTCAGCTTTGCCGCCCAGTATGCCCCGGCCAACGATCCGGCCAACCCGATGATGCAGGTGCTCGCCTCTGGGCAGTCAATCTGGGGCGATCTGCCCGGATATCCGTCGGCCCAGCGCTATCTGGGGCGCTTAGGTCGCATGGAGTGCCACGCATTTGTGATCGTGGCACTGCGGGCCAGGCGGCGCATTATTGGCACGCTCTCGTTTGGCCGGCTGGCGACAGCGCCGCTTTACACCCGAAGCGAGGTTACGCTGGCCGAAGAGATCGCCAGCCGCGTCGCCAGCATGGTCGAGCTCGCCCAGCTCTACGAGGCCGAGCAGCGCCAGCGCCAGGCCGCCGAGCAGTCCGCCCGGCGGATTAGCCTGCTCCAGGCGGTGACGGCGGCCTTTTCCAAAGCACTGACCCCCGCCCAGGTTGCCGAGGCGGCCGTGACCCACGGCTTCAAGGCGATTGGCGCA
Organism: Herpetosiphonaceae bacterium; assembly: GCA_013813565.1. GTDB lineage: Bacteria > Chloroflexota > Chloroflexia > Chloroflexales > Herpetosiphonaceae > JACCRK01. Next base: position 10,768 of record JACCRK010000053.1, on the reverse strand, counting down.
ACCTCCGGCTCGCTGCTGCTCCTCGCGGCCGATGGTGCGCAGCTGGAGCTGGTGCGTGCGCTGGGCTATCCCAGCGGCATCGTCGATCCATTTACGATTATTCCATTGACACTCGATGTGCCGGTGACCGCCAGTGTCAACGCTGGCACCTCGCTGTTTATTCGCCAGTACGATCAGTATCCCGAGTATGCGGATCTGCTGAGCAAGGGGCAACAGGCGACTGGCAGCCACTCCTGGGCAGTGCTGCTCCTGAAGGCTGAGACGCCTCCCCTTGGCGTGCTGGCTCTGAGCTTCCGCGAGCCGCAGCAATTTACCCCCGCTGACCAGGACTTTATGCTTAGTCTGGCCCAGCAGTGTGCGCAGGCGCTGGAGCGGGCGCAGCTATTTGTGGCCGAGCAGCAGGCGCTGGCGGCCGCCCAGCGGGCCCAGCAGCGCCTGGCGTTTCTGGCCGATGGCAGCATTGTGCTGACGAATTCGCTGGACTACCAGACAACCCTGGTCAGCCTGGCCGAGCTGACGGTGAATGTTCTGGCCGACTGGTGCATTGTGCATATCTGCGAAGATTCTGGCGACTGGCAGCGCCATATCGCCGCCAGCAACGCCGAGCATCAGCTCTTTGATGTCTGGGAGCCGCTGCGCCCTGGCTGGCAGCAGCGGGCTGGCGCCACCGGGGTTGCCGCTGTTTTGGAAACAGCCGAGCCGCTGCTGCTGGCGGCGCTTTCCAGCGCGACCCTCCAGCCGTATGCCGCTGAACAGGCCGCGATCGACCGGCTGCTAGATCGCGGCCTGGCGTCGCTGATCGTCGTGCCACTGACGGTCCGCGGCCAGGTAATTGGCACTATCTCACTTGGGCGGGCCACCAATCGGCCTGTCTATACGCTGGAGGACCTGGATCTGGCCCAGGAGCTGGCCCGCCGCGTCACCATCGCCGTGGATAACTCGCGGCTGTATTGGCATGCGCGCCGGTCCGAGCAGGCCCATAGCGAGTCGCTGGCGCTGCTGGACACCGTATTTAACAATGCCCCGGTCGGCTTTGCCTTCTGGAATCGCAGCCTGCGCTATGTGCGCATCAACCAGACCTTGGCGGCCATGAATCGGCTGCCGATTGAGGCCCATATCGGCCGTACCATTGCGGAGATCCTGCCGGATGCCCCGCCAGAGATGAGCCTGAGCCTGCAGTGTGTTTTAGATACCGGCGCGCCGATCATCGATCACAGCTCAACCACAATGTCCCATCTGCCGATCTCGCAGCAGCAGCACTGGCTGACCAGCTACTATCCCGTGCCAGGGGCTGATGGCCAGATTATCGGAGTCGGCTGCGTGGTGGCAGATATCAGCGCCAGCAAACGGGTCGAGGAGCAGCTGCGCTTTCTCGCAGAGGTCAGCACCGTGCTGGCGTCATCGCTGGAGTATCAGACCACCCTGGACAATGTGGTGCAGCTGGCCATCCCGCAGCTCGCCGACTGGTGCTCGGTGGATATTGTCGATGACGCGGGCCTGCTGCTCCAGTACGCCTGCGCCAGCAGCGCCGAGTTTGCCTGGAGCAGCGCTCTGGCCCTGGAGGCGCCGACCAACAGCGCTCATGATCTGATGTATCACGTTCTGCAGCACCGCACGGTCCTGCACCTCGATGGTGACTGCAATGATGCGCTGCCGTTTGGCGATGGCTCCACTCCGGTGTCGCTGTGGCTGCAGCAGCAGACCTGCCACAGTATGGTGGCGGCCCCGCTGATCGTGCGTGAGCAGGCGTTGGGCGTGATGCTGTTTGTACGGCTCAAGGAGGATCGGATCTATACCCCGGCGGATATTGCCCTGGCCAGTGAGCTAGCCCGGTGCGCCGCCGTCGCCATCGACAATGCCCAGCTCTACGCCGAGGCCCAGCGGGCGCTGCACGTTCGCGATCAGTTTCTCTCGGTGGCCGCCCACGAGCTTAAAACCCCGATTACCACCCTGATGGGCTACTCACAGCTGCTGCAGCGCCGCGCTCGCCGCGAGGGGAATGTGGCCGAGCGTGATCTGCGCGCCATCCAGTCGCTGAGCGAGCAGGCCCGGCGACTCCATCATCTGGTGCTTACGTTGCTGGATCTCTCGCGGCTCCAGGTTGGTCAGCTCAGCGTCGATCAAGTGTCGCTCGACCTGGCGGCGCTGGTGCAGCGGATTGTCGTCGAGCTGGAGCCAACCCTGGAGCGCCACACGATCATGCTGGAGCTGCCCCCCGCGCCGGTACTGATCGCTGGCGATGATCTGCGCCTGGAGCAGGTGATCATCAACCTGGTGCAGAATGCCATCAAGTACAGCCCCGACGGTGGCTCCATCAAGGTCGCCGTGGCCACAGCTGGCCATCACGCCCGCCTGATCGTCACCGATAAGGGTATCGGGATTCCCGACGAGGCGATCCCCCAGCTGTTTGGACGCTTTTATCGCGCCATCAACGCTACCACGCCGCGCATCAGCGGCCTCGGGCTGGGCCTGTACATTGTCCGCGAGATCGTGACCCTCCACGGCGGCACGGTCAGCGTGCAAAGCATTGAAAATCAGGGCAGCACCTTCACGGTCGAGCTGCCGCTGCTGGGGTAGAAGCGAGTAGCTAGCTGCTAGCAGTCGCGTCAAGCCGCGCCTTATTGCTGGTCACTTCTCATATTCCTCATCACGAGCTGCCAGCTACTACCGGCTAGCTGCTAAAATCCCTGGCACACAATGTGAAGATCAAGGCGCATCGACCTACAAGGAGGGATGAGCTATGGATATTTCAAATCATATGTGGGATCTGTGGTATCCCAGGGCCGGGGCCACCGGGCTGTCGTTTGCCCGCTGCTGTGTTGCGCCGACCAGCGTGCTGCTTGTCCACGCCGCGCCGGCGGTGCTCACCGTCACCATTCGGGACGCCAAAGGCAAACAGCTGGCCGAGGGCGTCGACCTGGAGCAGACCTCGGACACGCCGATCACCCGGCTGATCCGCTACGACTCGGTGATCACGCGGGTTGATATCTGGCCGACCGAGACCGACCTGGAGGCACCGATTGTGCTCCCCGGCGGGGAGGCCGCGCTTCTGCGATCCTGGTGGCACGCCGCCGACCACTCGGAGTGGCGCTGGCAGATCGAGCTCTACAATCATCGTTAGGTCTTGCGGCTTGGCGGCCCCATCGCGGTGCTCGGCTGTGTTTGCACATGCCCTGATCGCAGCACTCAGCGCTTTGACGATCATCCGCTACCTATGGTAAGATAGCACGCGGCCCCAAATCGGGGCTATTGTCATGGTATCCCTCCTCATCTCGATGGGGTTTGTTTGAACGGCCCGCAGGAATTGGCGGGCGCTAGCACCGCTAAGGAGCAGTTTCCGTGAAAGTATTGTTAGTTCAAGATGTTGAAAAGCTCGGTTCTGCGGGCGATATCAAAGAAGTCTCTGGTGGCTACGGTCGTAACTATTTGATCCCGCAAAAGCTCGCGGTGTACGCTACCCCAGGTCTGATTAAGCAGGCTGAGGAAAAATTGGCGAAGCTGCGCAAGGTCGAGGCCAAGCAGCGCGAGACCCTCCGCGGTCTCTCCGAGCGTATCAACGGCGTCTCGCTGCGCTTCGAGGCCAAGGTTGGCGAGCAGGATCGGCTGTACGGCTCCGTGACTAGCGGCGATATCGCCGAGCGCTTATCGCAGGCCATCGGTGAAGAGGTTGACCGCCGCAAGATCGAGCTCGGCGAGCCGATCAAGCGCGTCGGCCTGTACTCGATCGCCGTGCGCCTGATGGCTGGTGTCGAGCCACGTATCAATGTGATTGTTGAGCCCGAAGGTGGCACCGCTGCGGCGTTTACCCCGGCCGAGACCGCCGATGTGGCCACGATCGCCGATAGCGAGACCGAGGCTGCCCTGGAAGACGCCAGCGAAGCGTAATCTGACTGTTATCCAAAAACGCGAGTTTTTCGGCTGTGCCGCGCTATGATCAGCGCGGCACAGCCTGTTTAGCGACTATTACCCACAACTAATCCACGACTTAGGCCCGGCTCTGTCCCCAAGTTTTCAACAAGGCAGATGAACTATGGACAAATCTTTACCCGCCGATCTCAACGCCGAACGCGCCACCCTTGGCTCGATTCTGCTCGACCGTGATGCGGTGATCCCAATCGCCCCCTGGCTGTTTGCCGAATATTTCTATGTCGATAAACACGCGGCGATCTACGATGCCCAGCTGGCCTGCTATAATCGGCGCGTCCCGCCCGATATCGTCAATGTCACCGATGAGCTGCGCCGCCAGGATCGGCTGGACTCAATCGGCGGGATCGCCTATCTGCTCGATCTCTCCAACAGCGTGCCGACGGCTGTCCACGTCGAGTACTACGCCCGCATCGTCGAGCGCACCGCCCTGCTGCGGCGCCTGATCACCGCCGGCGGCAAGATTGCGGCGCTCGGCTATGACGAGACCGAGAATCTTGAGGCGACCCTGGATAAGGCCGAGACCGAGCTGTTCGCGGTCTCGCAGCGCCGCGCCAACGAGGGCTTTGTCCATATCGGCCAGGTCGTCGATAGCTTTTTCGACCACGTCACCCAGATGCAGGAGAAGGGCGGCGAGGTCGTCGGCCTGAAGACCGGCTTCAACGATTTCGACAAGCTCACCGGCGGCCTCCAGCGCTCCGACCTGCTCATCCTGGCAGCGCGGCCTGCAACGGGAAAGTGTCTCCCCTGGTGGACACTAATCGATGATCCAGATACTGGCGAGCGCGTCACCCTGGAAGCCTGTGTGCAGCGTAAGCTGCCCCATGTTTTTGGGATTGATTCACTAGGCAATGTTCGGCCTGCGAATGTCAGTGCCTGGATTGATAGCGGCGTACAGCCATGTTACCGCGTTCAGACCCAGAGCGGACGAGTGGTTGAAGTCACCGGCCATCACCCATTTTTGACGGTCGATGGCTGGACACCGCTCCACGATCTAGCGGTTGGTACTAGTATTGGGGTGCCTAGAGTTGTCCCAGCATTTGGCCACAGTGAGGATTGGTCGCTCGATTATGTTCGTCTCCTGGCCTATTTTATTGCCGAGGGCGGCTTGACCGGTACTTCACCTGCATTTACCAATACCGATCCAATTATCATTGAGGATTTTCGCGCCATTGTTGAGCGGCATTTTCCCGTGTGCGCCCTACGCCAGGAGCGGATTACCTATAAAGTCGCTCAGCCCAAGCGGCCTCAGCCTGGACGGGGTGGAATTATGCCTCCCAACCCGGTGACAGTATGGCTCAAAGAGCTTGGACTAATGGGTAAGCTCTCGAAGGATAAAATTTTCCCGGCGTGCGTCTGGACCTGGAGCCGTACCTATCTGGCGGAGTTCTTAAGGGTTTTGATGAGCTGTGATGGTTCAATCTACTCCCACGACGGCGAGATCAGGATTGAGTTTTGCGTCGCCTCGCAACAGTTGGCTCTCGATGTGTTTCATGCGTTTACCCGCTTCGGCATTGTTTCAAAATACAGCCAGAAGAACGCGGGCGCCTGGCGTGTGTGTATCACTGACACGGCCTCACTGTCCCGGTATCAGGAGCAGATTGGCTGGATCGGTGAAAAAGCGTCTCGTGGCGTTGACTGGAATTGGAATATCACGGTGCGTGGGGGTAATAGCGGGCATCCACCCGCTGAAACCTGGAAGCTGGTAAAGACCGCCAAGGATACCGCTGCCCTGTCATGGATCGAATTGGCTCGGCAAAGTGGAGAAACAGTAAAAACTGGTAAATACGGCGGCTATAATGCACATACCAAACGTAGTTTGCCTCAATACCGTCTGGCAGGTTATGCGCATGTGCTAGACAATAATGATTTGCGCCGAATCGCTAACCCGGATCTCTACTGGGACAAGATTGTTGCCATTACGCCGATTGGCGAGCACCAGGTCTATGACCTGACTGTTCCCGATGGCGCTAATTTTATCGCCCAGGATGTGTGTGTTCATAACACATCGCTAGCCCTGAATATTGCCTACCACGCCGCGCTCCACGAGGAGGCCACCGTGGCCATCTTTAGCCTTGAGATGAGCCGCGATCAGCTGATGCAGCGTATTCTGGCCACCCACACCGGCGTGGATATGCAGAAGCTGCGCACCGGTCAGATCCGCGACAGCGATCTCCAGACGATTACCGAGGCCCTCGGCGTGCTGTCGTCGCTGCCGATCTATATCGATGACTCGCCCGGCATAACCTCGATGGACGTGCGCTCGAAGTGCCGCCGCCTCCAGGCCGAGACCGGGATCGACCTGATTATCATCGACTATCTGCAGCTCATGCAGGGCGGCGGCAAGCGCGACGGCAACCGCGTCCAGGAGATCAGCGAGATCAGCCGCGGCCTCAAGGCGCTGGCCCGCGAGGTCAATGTCCCGGTGATCGCGCTCTCGCAGCTCTCCCGCGCCGTCGAGAGCCGCACCTCGCACATCCCGATGCTCTCGGATTTGAGAGAGTCGGGATGTATCACCGGCGACTCGCTGGTGTATCTGCCCGATGAGGGTGTGTATCGGCGGATTGATGCGCTGGTCGGCCAAACGGGGTTCAATGTCCTGGCCGTGAATACGGCGACCTGGAAGCTTGAGCCACGGCCGGTCACCAACGCGTTTGCCACCGGCATTAAGCTGGTCTACACGCTGCAAACCAAATCGGGCCGGACAATTCGCGCCACCGCCAACCATAAATTCCTGACGATCGAGGGTTGGAAACGCCTGGATGAGCTAACGCCCGGCGAGCGGCTGGCGGTGCCACGGAGCCTGCCCGGCCCGGCAGATCAGACGATGAGCGATGCCGAGCTTGGCCTGCTGGCGCATCTGATCGGCGATGGCTGCACGCTGGCCCGCCAGCCGATTCACTACACCACCGCCGATGTCGATGTCGCCGAGATCGTCGCTGGGCTGGCCAAAGAGGTGTTTGCCGATGCGGTTCTGCCGCGAATCAACCCCGAGCTGCAGTTGTATCAGGTCTACCTCGCCGCCGGATACCATCTGACCCACAAGGTGCGCAATCCGGTCGCGAAGTGGCTGGACGGAATGGGGGTGTTCGATCTGCGCTCGCACGAGAAGCGGGTGCCGGAGCAGGTTTTCCGCCAGAGCAATGAGGCTATCGCCTGTTTCCTGCGCCATCTCTGGGCCACCGATGGGTGTATCTGGGTGTCGACAAGTGGCAAAGTTAATGTCCCCAAAGTTTACTATGCTACGAGCAGCGTCGAATTAGCGCGAAATGTACAATCGTTGCTTCTAAGGCTTTCGATTAATGTCACTATTTTCACAACTCCCCAACCTGGTAAAGGTCGTGATATATATCAAGTCGCAGTGAGCGGTCGTACGGATATGCTGCGCTTTATATCAGTTATTGGAGCAGTAGGTCAGCGCAAGCAGCAATCCTTAGCTGCTCTTGAACATTACTTTGTAGAGCGCACAGAAAAAACTGGACGTGATGTTATTCCGCGTGAAGTATGGCCTACAACAATTCTTCCTCGAATGCAACTTGTTGGGATGAAAGTTTCACAATTAGCTCAAGAGTTGGGTTATGCTTCACAGGGAGGTTTAACCACACAGAATCTGAGCAGGCAGCGGGCGATGAAAATCGCCAATATCATTGATTGCGCTACCTTGACCGCTATGGCCCAAAGCGATATCTATTGGGATTCGATTGCCACAATTACACCCGCTGGCGAAGAGCCGGTCTATGACCTGACTGTTGATGGCTTGCATAATTTTGTTGCTAACGATTTAACTTTACATAACTCGATTGAGCAAGACGCGGATATCGTGATGTTCATCTACCGCGAAGAGCTCTACGATCCCGACACCGACAAGAAGGGGATCGCCGAGATTCACCTGGCCAAGCATCGCAACGGCCCGACCGGGATCGTCCCGCTGCGCTTCTTTAAGTCGACGACGCGCTTTGCCAACCTGGAGACCTACCGCCAGCCCGAGGGCTACTGATCGCGCCCGCCGCTGGTGGTGATTCTCTCCACATCTGTGACGGATTCGCCCACCGTTACTAGCGCATGTCTTGCACTATACTGATCTAACGAATTGAACAGCGCGGCGCGCAATGGCGTTAGCTGTGAAGGAGTCAGTTATGACCTGGGCAGAGATCAAACGGGCCGTTGAGCAGGCCGGGATTCAGGACGACGATCAGATTAGCGCGATCGAGTGCGAGATTTTGGAGGGCGACAAGACCTTTCAGAAGATCCACGTCGGCAACTTCGTCAAGCTCAGCGAGAATATCGCCGAGTCAGTGATCAGGGCCGAGCGCACCAGCAGCATCTAGGCGCGATCTTCGATTAAGCCGCACGGCACAGGCTGGCCCGCATGCGCGTCAAGCGTATGGAGAGGGCGCCTCCTAGCATTGGAGACGCCCTCTCCATACGCTTGACTGAATCATGGGCATTCTGGTGCCGATACTTATGACTCAGGCAAGAAAAGTGGCTAACAAAACAGTCAAAAAATGATCACATAGCTCTTGTACGCCAGATTGGGCAAAAGCGGTAAACAATGGTACCCTATGGCCTAAATCCCGCCTGACTAGGAGCCCTGATATTTATATGAAGAAACTCCATCTTGGTGCCTATCACATCGCGCATAAAGGCTGGATCAACACCGATGTGACTTGGCAGATTTTTGTAGCTCGGGTGCCTGGTCTGGCAACCCTGCTGTATAAACTGAAGCTGATCTCGGCTGAGGCGTTCAAGTATCATCGCCAGGGATTGTTTCGCCAGATCAGGTATCTGAATGTGGTGAAGCGTTTTCCATTTGCCGACAACACCTTTGACTATGTGTATAGCTCCCACATGTTGGAGCATCTGTGTCCCGATGAGGCAGACGTGTGTTTGCGTGAGGTGCACCGGGTGATGAAGCCCGGCGCCGTCCTGCGGCTGGCTATCCCCGATCTCGATGCCATCATCGCGCAGTACGATCCCAATAATCCTGAGGGAACGCTGGACAGTATGTATCAAGGTCGCTCACGTAAAACCCAGCCGCTGGCGCGCCACTGGTGGCACTACAACGCCACATCGCTGACGGAGCTGCTCCAGCGGCTGGGCTTTCGTGAGCTTGAGCGTTGCCAGTACCAACAGGGGCGCTGCGTCGAGGTGGAAATCATCGATCATCGGCCAAACTCGTTGTTTATGGAAGGGATCAAGTAAGAAATACTTTACGAGAGCTGCTTTGCTGCCCAGCATAATTTTCGGCCCTTTAAGCATCCCCTTGATGCGCATGGGCGGCGCAGGCTGGCCCAGCTTGGTTTTAAGGCCTTGACACATAAAAATACTTAGTGTATATTTGACACTAATTATCTGTTGCGAACAGCAACTTTTATTTTTTCCGTTATATAGTGTCGTTTTGACACCAAGGAGGATTCGTGCGACTAGGCATCGATATTGGAACTGATGTTGCGCAGGCCGCCTTGCTCGACCCCGCCGGCGCGGCCCAGCTGGTTCGCTTTGCCGATGGCAGCACCCGTCTGCCAGCGCTGGCCCGCCAGACCATGCACGGCCTGCAGGTTGGCAGCGGCGCCGCCCAGAGCCTGGTGGGCAACGCCGAGACCACCGTGGTCGGCTGCACCCGCCTGATGGGCCGGGCTAGCGATCTGCCTCGCCGCCTGTTGGACCGGCTGGCCTACCCTGTGCGCGACGTCGCTGGCGAAGCGCTGTGCGACCTGCTATACGCCGAAGTACGGGCCAGCGAGATCTACGGCCAGCTTGTCCGGGCGCTGGTCGACGCGGCCGAGACAATGAGCGGCGAAGTGGTCGATGAGGTCGTCCTGACTGTCCCTGCCAGCGCGGAGAATCGCTTCCGGCTGCAGGCCCGCGCCGCCGCCGAGGCGGCCGGAGTCCGCGTGATGCGGCTGATCAACCAGCCAACGGCGGCGATCCTGGCGGCCGATCTGCCGGCCACTGCCCAGCGGGTCGCGGTGGTGAACTGCGCTGGCGGCGCCACCGAGATCAGCCTGGTCGAGCGGATGGGTCTCGATACGCGGGTGGTGGCGACCGCTGGCGACCTCACCCTGGGCGGCGACGACCTGGCCTGGGCGGTGGCCGACAAGCTGGCCGAGCGCTTTCACACCGTGGCCGGGCTCGACCTCGCCACCGCCGACAGCGCCGGGCTGGCGCGGGCGGGCCTGCGCCGGGCGGCGGGCGAGGCCCTGGAGACATTGTGCATCGCCCCCGAAACCCTGCTGGTGCTCGATCACGGCGGCGGCTTTGGGCGCGACCTGGCGACGGTGGTGCGGCGCAGCGACACCGACCTGTGGCTGGCCCCGCAGATGGAGCAGCTCAGCGAGCTGTGCGCACGGGTCCTGGGCGCCAGCGGCTGGAGCGCCAGCCAGCTTGATGCGGTGGTGCTGATCGGCGAGGCGGCCCACCTGCCGCACATCCAGCTGACTGTTGCCGCCGCCTTTGAGCGCCCGGCCGCCAGCCTGCACACGCTGGCGGCCCAAACCCTGGCCGTGCGCGGGGCCGCGCTGATCAGCGCCCAGTCGGCCCCGCTGGTCTGGGATGTGACGCCCTATCCGCTGGGGATTAACTGCTACTACGGCAACACCGAGCTGTTCAGCCCGATCATTGCCGCAAACACGCCGATCCCGACCCCGGCCGTCGGCATGGCGGGCGCCTGCACCGAGCCATTTCAGACCCGCGAGCCAGATCAGACCGAGGTGCGGCTGGATGTGCTGCAGTATCGCGGCCCACGTGTGCCGCAGACTCACGGCAAGCAGCGGGTGTTCCCGAAGGAGTGCGAGCAGCTCGGCAGCTGGCTATTCAGCGGCCTACATCCACAGCGCGGCAAATG
>JACCRK010000036.1 GCA_013813565.1 Herpetosiphonaceae bacterium | reverse complement strand
GCTTGACCAGGTGCCCGTGGACGCCCAACAGCACGCCCAGGCGCCGTTCGTCGACAATCGAGCAGATCACCACCGGAATTGTCGCAATCGCCGGCACTTCCTTGATCGCGGCCACCACGTCCCAGCCATTCAGGTGCGGCATGTTGATATCCATCAGGATCAGCCGTGGTTTGCGATGCTGGATGGTTGCCAGCGCGTCGCGGCTATCCTGCACGCCGGCCGTCGTGTAGCCGGCACCCGACAGCAGCCGCTGGAGGGTCATCTGGGTATCAGGGTCATCATCGATGATCACGATGTCGATGCTGGAGCTGGCCGCTTCGGGCGCGTCCAGCCGCGCCGGACTCTGTACAGCGTTAGCCTCGTCCATAGGGGCGAGTGGCACACTAAAGCAGAAGGTCGACCCCTGCCCAGAGGCGCTGTCGAGCCACATGCGTCCGCCCTGCATCTCTACCAGGCGCTTGCTGATGGGCAGCCCGAGGCCCGTACCCTGATACTCGCGGGTCAGATGGTCGTGTACCTGCTGAAATTCCTCGAAGATCAGAGACTGGTCCTTAAGAGCAATCCCGATGCCACTGTCCTGGACGGCAATGCCCAGACTCTGCTGATCGATCGCGAAGGTGCGCAGGGTAATCGTCCCCGCATTGGTGAACTTGGCCGCGTTGGAGAGCAGATTCAGCAAAATCTGGCGCGTGCGCATTTTATCGACTCAGACTAGCGGCAGCGTGTCGGGGACGTCGAGGATCAGGTCGATGTTTTTCTCTTTCGTCAGTCCGGTCACCGTCGCCATGATGCTGTGCAGCATCGGCCGCAGATCGAGACGCTCAGGCACGACCTCGATTCGGCCAGCCTCGATCTTCGACAGATCAAGGATATCGTTGATGATCCCCAACAGGTGTTCTCCATTGTGGATCACCCGCTGGATCAGATGCTCCTGCTCGTCGCTGAGTCCGCCATCGGTCTGAACGAATTTGGAGAAATTGATAATTGCGTTCAAGGGCGTGCGCAGCTCATGCGACATATTCGCCAGGAACTTGGTCTTGAGCGCGTTGGCCTGCTCAGCCGAGGCGCGGGCCGCCCGCGCCTCGGCGGTGCGCTCGAGCACGCGCTGCTCAAGGCCCTGGAGCGTTTCCTGGAGGCGCGCCGCCATGGTATTGAACCCCTGCGCAAGCACCCCAATCTCATTGCGATCACTGACCGACACACGCTGATCGACCGCCCCACTGGCGATCTGGGCAGCGGTGTAGGTCAGCGCGGTGAGGGGGCGACCGATGCTCGTTGCGACCAGCAGGCCCAGGATGACCGCCACCAGGCTGGTCCCCAGCATGACCAGGAGGTTGACCCGCTGGGTCTGCGTATTGCTGGCAAATGCCTCATCGTGGGTGATCTCCGCCATCAATACCGCCTGGAGCTCCGGCACCCAGCGATACACCCCTAGCACCAACTCCGGCGGCTCGTGGTAGTTCAGATAGGTTTCAGCACCGTCGATACCCTCCAAGCCACGGTCGATGCCCGTGCTTTTATAGGCGCGGGTAAGGGGGTAGCCCGCAAAGCGGCTGGGCGTCAGCAGGTACTGGCTTTCCTGACTGACCAGGTAGGTTTCACCGCTGGCGCCCAGTCCGTTCCGTCGCAACATAATCTGGCCTAGCACCGTGAGGTCAAGCTGACCACCAAAGATCGCCACCACCCGACCCGTCGAGTCGCGCAGAGGCTGAGTCGAAACCATCACCAGTTCGCTGGAGCCGACGGCATAGAACGGCGGCTGGAGATGGTCGTCCAGCAGGCTGGCGGCAAAGTACGGCTGGCGGGTCACGATCCGACCGATATGGTGTGTATCGGAGGCCGCGATAATCCGGCCATCCGGTGTATACAGAAACAGCAGCTGAAACCGGATTGAGTCCTGCCCGTCAGTGGTCGGCTGGGTCGTGGCCGCGTGTAGAATTTCGGTAATCTGTGCCTGATCGGCGGGTGTTTGGGGATTAGCCGCAAACGCCTCCAGCTGAGCCACGATCGGCGGCGACAGCAGGATCTGCATGGCCGCCGCACTGTTGTGAATCCAATCGCGGATTTGATCGCGCTTAAGGTCGGCGGCGCCTTCCAGCTGGGTGAACGCCTCCCGGGTCGTCTGGGTGCGGGCGCGGCCGTTGGCTAGGAGGGTGACAATCAGCAGGGGCACGCTGGCCAGCAGTACACAGGTGCCGATCAGTTGCCAGCGTATCTGCCGCCAGAAAGGAAGCGCCCGCGTCGCCTCGGACGCGTGGAGTGCGTCAGCCATTCGGTCTCCTAGGGCGTCGCGAGGTCATTGAGGAACGTCAGGGTATAGGCGCGCTCAAGCGCAATCGGCTGGGTCAGGGCCTTCTGATCAAGCAGCATCTGGTGAGTAAACGTCCAGAATTCCGGCTGCATGGCCCCAAACGGTGTGCCAGGTACCGTCAGCAGCGGCAGGGTCGCCTGGAGACGGCGCTGCTGACCAGCGAGATCAAGCGTGGCGTTGTAGTCCTGGACCAGCGCGACTGCGGGATCGGGGTTCTTCAGGACATCGTTCCAGCCCTGGAGCGTGGCCTGGAGAAAGCGCTTGACCACATCCGGGTGCTCGGCAATCATTTTCTCGCTGGTCAGCAGGACCAACTCATAGCTGTCGATGCCGAAATCGCTCATCAGCATGATGTTGGGTGTCTTGCCAGCCTCGCGCAGCTCAACGCCCTCGTTGATCGCCCAGGCAACCATAGCATCGACGTTACCATTGATTAGGGGCGTTATCCCGGCGTTGGTGCGGGGGGTAGGAGGCGCGCTGACTGGATCGATGGTATGCAGTGACAGCAGCGTGTTGTAGAGCTGGGTTGCGCCGCCGTCGGCGACCGCGATCGTGTGACCGGGGAGATCCTGCGGGCGATTGATCCCGCTGCCCTCGAGGGAAATAATCGCCAGCGGACTGCGCTGGAAGATCGCGGCGATCCCGACGACCGGCTTGCCCTGCGCGCGGGCCTGGATGATGCTGTCGGCGCTGGCAATGCCGAAGTCGGCATTGCCGTTGGCGACCTGGGTGGTGGCATCAATATAGGTGCCCTGCTCGGAGAAACCACCACCAGCAATCGTCACCGTGAGGTTCTGGCTCGCGAAGGCGCCGTTTTTCTCGGCGGCATAAAAGCCGACCGAGGAGTAGTCGTGGACCCAGTGGAGCTGAAGCGTGACGGCGTCAGGTGGGGTGGTCGGGACGGCCGTGGGGGCGGAGGCACCACATGCAGCCAGCGCCAGGACGGTCAGGCAACACAGCAGACCACGAAATGGAACGGACAAAGGCCAGCGTGAAAGGACGTGATCCATAAAGGGACTCCTCTTCGCGCAGCGCACTGGTATGCAGGGACAAAAGAATGGGACGCTACGCCGGATAGATAGGTGTGGTAATGGTTTCATTATGGCGTGGATACCGCAGCTTTCCATAGGAAATGGGTCCTCTGTTGCGCTACCGTAGATCTACCGTGCTGGGGGGCGGTAGTAGACTATGCCCTAGCGTGCCTGACGCCGCGCTGTCCTTGTCATAGTGTAGTGGCCAAAATCCGCTGGCCGCCCAGCCCTAAACCGATGGCGCCCCTGACAGCGATTGGTCTGTCAGGGGCGCCGTGATTGATCTCTCGCGAGCCTTAGCCGTTGCGTGCGCTTCGGCCCTGGTTGTGTCCGCCCTCGCCGTAGCCCTCGTGCGGCTCACCCTCATACTGATTCTGCCCTCCCTCAACCTGCGACTCCACCGAGCGATGCTTGTGGATCGCGGTGTCCTTGTTGGGGTCGGGCTGTTCCTGCTCGGGCTTGGCATTGGGGTTGACCGATGGATCACTCTTGCTCATCAGCGGCCTCCTATCTGTAAGATCGAGAGCGTTATGGGCAACTGGCGTGCCAGGAGTGGACAGGGCTCTGGTCGGCGGCTAACGCCGTGGATCGCGCTGGGGTATAATTCAGGGACTTTGGAGGCCGACTGCGGCTCGTGATGGAGGTTCCTTTGTACCCTTTTGTGATTGATCTTGATGATCCAGCCGCGACCGACAGCGCGCTCGCCGGCTCAAAAGCGGCCAGCCTGGCAGCGCTGAGTCAGGCCGGGTTCCCGGTGCCACCGGGATTTGTTGTGCCAACCGCGGTGTTTCGCAGCGCGCCCCACGGCGAGATCACCCCCGATGTCGAGGCGGCGATCGCGGATGCCTACAGTGCGCTGGGCCGCCAGGCGCTCGTGGCGGTGCGCTCCTCGGCGGCGCAGGATGATGGCGCCGACGCCTCGGTCAGCGGTCAGTTTCAGACCTTTCTGGGCGTTGGCGGCGTGACCAAGATCGTGCGGCACATCGAGCGCTGCTGGCAGTCGATCACCGGGCCACGTGCCCAGGCCTACTATCATCACGCTGGGATCGCGGCCGACCAGGTTTCGATGGCGGTGCTCGTGCAGCTGCTGGTCGACGCCGATGCCACCGGGGTGATGGTCGTCCCGCCCACCGCCGAGCAGGGCGCCGAGATCAGCATCGAGGCCAGCTGGGGGCTGGGCGAGGCGGTGGTGAGCGGCGAGATATCGCCCGACCAGTATCGGGTTGACGCCACGACCGAGGCCGTGCTGGAGCGCCAGATCAGCACCAAGCACAGCGCGGTGCGCCTGGGGCCAAAGGGCACCGTCGCCGTGGCGCTAGCCGCCGAGCAGCAGACGGCGCCGGCCCTCAGCGCGGCCCAGGTAAGCGCGCTGGTGCAGCTTGGCAAGCGGGTGGTCGCGCACAGTGGGGCGGCCCAGCAGATTGAGTGGGCCGTCAAAGATAATCAGTGGTGGATCCTCCAGGTCCGTCCAGCCGCTGCCCAGTAGCCCCCGTCGCCCAACCAGCCCCCATCGCTGGGATCTGAGCGGCTCAGGTGTGCGCTCAGATCCCAGCGATGGGGGCTTTTTTTAGAGCCTTAATCACCACATCGTTGAGCTCATCCAGGGTAAACGGCTTATGGATAAAGGCCGCCAGATGCGTATCGACCAGCCGGCTGGTAATCTCGGTTTGGGAGTAGCCGCTCATCAAGATCACCGGGATCGGCCCGCCGGCCTGCTGAATCGCCCCAAAGGTCGTCTCGCCATCCAGGTCGGGCATGGTCATGTCGAGCAGCACCGCCACAATCTCGGCGTGCTGCTGGAGCAGCGCCAGCCCGGCATGGCCGCTGGCGGCCTGAAGGGTTTGAAAGCCCAGCCGCTCAAGCATTCTGGTGATAGTAGAGCGAATCGCATCCTCATCATCGATGACCAGCACCACCCCATCGTTCAAGGTCTGCGCCGGCGGTGGGAGCGCCACCGCCACTGGCACCGAGTCCGCGGCACACGGCAGCAACACCTTAAACGTGCTGCCACGCCCGACCTCGCTAGCCACCTTCAGGATACCGTGGTGGGAGCGCACAATCCCCTGGACCGCCGCCAGACCCAGGCCGCGCCCGGTGAACTTAGTGGTAAAGAATGGCTCAAAGATCCGCGCCTGAGTTAGCGCATCCATCCCGGCGCCGGTATCGCTGACCTCAATAGACACATAGCACCCATCCGGCTGATCAGGCCCCAGGCGCCCCCCCAGCCCATCCAGATTGGCGGCGTCTATGATGCCGGTTCGCAGCGTAATCTGGCCAGCCTGAAGACCAATCGCATCAGAGGCATTGACGATCAGATTCATCACCACCTGACGAATCTGGGTCGCGTCAATCTCGACCAGCGGCAGATCGGGATTAAACTCATGCTGCAGCGCAATCTGTTTACCGATCGAGACCTGGAGCAGCGTCATCATTTCGGCAACCAGATCATTGATCGACATCCGGCTGACTATAAAGCGGCCTTTGCCGGAGTAGGCCAGCATCTGCCGGGAGAGATCGGCGGCGCGGCGGGTGGCGATCTCGATTGTGTTCAGGTAGGGGAGCAGCGGCCCATCGGCGGCGCTTTCCAGCATCGCCAGGTTCAGATTGCCCATAATCGTGGTCAGGAAATTATTAAAATCGTGGGCGATCCCCCCAGCGAGCAGCCCCAAACTCTCCAGCTTCTGGGTCTCCAGCAGCTTGCGCTCCATGTCCCGCCGGTCGGCCTCCTGAGTCGTCCGATCAAGCTCGGCGGTCACGCGGTGGGCGAAGACCGAGAGCAGCGAGAGCTTCAGGCTGATATCGCGGAGCGGCTCCTGCGCCATCACCACGATTACGCCGACCACCACCTGGGCGGAGCTGACCAGCGGAATACCAATATAGCCCTCAATCTCGCGCCAATGGAGGGTTTCATCATTGGGAAACTGGGATTGAACCGCGCTGGCAAAAACCGAAGTGCCCTGCGTAATCACCGCCTCACAGGCCATGCCAGCGATGGGAAAGCTAAAGCTTTCACGCATGATCCCGGCATCGCAGGCCGCGATCATCGTAATCTGCTGACAATCCTGGTCATAGAGCCCGACATAGGCATACTGAATCTGCAGCGCGAGGGAGAGCTGTAGCACCAGCGTCCGATAAAAATCGTTGTCAGTGGTTGAGACGGCGCCCTGGGCCAGGGTTGCCAGCGCCTCCTCGACGCGGCGGCGCTCGGTCACATCGCGGGAGTTGATCACCAGCCATGTCTCAGGGTTGGACGTCGAGCGAAACTCATTGCCAGCCGACTCAAGATAGCGCCACGAGCCATCGCAGTTGCGAAAGCGATAGTGGACGGGATGGCCCAGCTCCTGACCGCTGAGCTTGCCCTCAAAAGCCGCCCTAATCCGACTGCAATCATCTGGGTGGATATAGTGAAAGACATTTTTTCCAACCAGGCCCTGCGGATAGCCAAACACCCGCTGGGTGGAAGGACTCTCATAGTGAACCGTTCCGTGATGATCGACAATCGTGATAAAATCCGAGGCATTTTCAATCAATGAGCGAAAATAGCGTTCGCTTTGATGCAGGTCGTTTTCAAAGCGCTGCCGCTCCGTCACCACTGCCCCGATAATCAGCCCGGTGAGCGAGATGGTGAACATAAACATCTGCAGATCGAGCTGCAAGGCGGACGTATTTGGCTCGATCAGAAACGCGATCAGGGTACTATTCGTCACAAAGACCGCAAAGGTTGTGCGAAAAAACCCCTGGCGAATCGCCACCCACAGCAAGGGCAGCACACAAAAATAGAAGCTGCTGATGGCCTGCAGATACTGAAACCTTAAGCCAAGCCAGACGAGCGCCACAATACTTAGAAACTGGGTACATAGCTCCAGGTTGATCTTGCCTGGCAGAATATTGAGCCAGCGCGGATTGGCGTTAACCCGACCGAGCAGCGCCAGCAGCCATGGGGCGAAGGTCGCAATCCCAATCGCATCGCCAATCCAAAAGGTCAGAATTGAGGAGCGGATAGCCTCGGGCGCAATCGTGTCGAGCATGGCTAAAGTACCGACGGCGCTGACTGCCACCACGAACGGGGTAAAAATAATGCCAACGCCGACCATCCAGAGCACATCGCGCAAGCGACAGAGATCGGGATTCAGCTGCACAACGTAGCGCAGCATCAGGCCGGCACTGGCATAGCCCAGGGTCAGAATCAGCGAAAGCACAAAGCTGCTGATCGGCGAGGTCGTGAGGGAATTGCCCAGGCCCTCGACCAGCATGGAGGCGACAAACAACAGGGGAATATAGCGCCGACCACCCCAGAGCACCAGGACCAGGCTTAGCGCCGCCGGCGGATACCAGGGTGAAATCCCCTGCGGAGTGTGAAACAGCGCCGCAAGATAATGCAGTGCCACATATGCGCCCAGATACACCGCTATAATCAGCCCGCTTTGCCGCACCGGTCGCAGGTGGCGATCGAGACTGCGGTCAGGTTGAGCCGAGTGAAAACCATTAGGGAGTGCGGGAGTGGTCATGGCCGTGTCCCTTGGCGCAGAAGCAGAAATTGGTCCTTCGTTCCTCAAGTCTTGCAGGTGAGCATCATTGTAGCATTAAAGCCAAGCGCCCGAACAATGAATGTTCGGGCGCCGATCGGCTGACTATGACCGCCAATGGTTAAGCTTTCAGGCGCGGATCGAGCGCATCGCGCAGGCCGTCGCCCAGCAGGTTAAAGCCCAGCACAGTCAGCATAATCGCCACGCCTGGAAACAGGGCATACCACCACTGGCCCGTGCCGACATAGTCGCGGGCGGTCGAAAGCATCGAGCCCCACTCCGGGCGCGGCGGCTGGGCGCCCAGGCCCAAAAAGCCCAGCGCGGCCACACTGGTGATCGCCGTGGCAATGCTCAGGGTCATCTGCACCAGGATCGGCGTCAGGCTGTTGGGCAAGATATGCCGAAAGAGAATGCGGATTTTCTTCACCCCCAGCGCCTCGGCCGCCGTCACATACTCCTGGCCGCGCAGGCTGATCACGGCGGCCCGCGCAATGCGGCCAAAGATCGGGATCTCCACGATGGCCACCGCGATCATCGCATTGAACAGCGGCGTATCGAAGATTGCGCCCAGGATCGGCATGTTGGAGATCTTCTCACCCAGCGCATACGAGAACGACCGTGGGTCGTTGCTAATTGCTGTGAGCGCTATCGCCAGCAGAATCGAGGGAAACGCCAGCATAATATCCATCACCCAGGTTGAGACGGTATCGAAAACCCCACCGATAAAGCCGGCGGCCAGCCCAAGCAGAGAGCCAAAAAACACCGACAGCAGCACGGCGGCCATGCCGACAGTCAGCGAGATTGGTGCGCCGTGCAGCACCCGGATAAACAGATCGCGGCCGAGCTGGTCGGTGCCAAACGGTCGCTCAAAGGTGGTCCAGGGAGCATCGTTGCGGGTCCGATCACCGCTGACCTCACCGGCGGTAACCAGCTCCTCGTCGCTCATCAGCCAGGACGGCTGGCGCAGCTTATTGGGCGTATCGCGATTGAGAGTCGTATCGAGCGGCTTGACAAGCGGGGTAATAATCGCGATCGCAATCAAAAACGAACAGATCGCCATCCCGATCCGGCCGACAGTGCTGCTAAATAGCCGGCGCCGGGCATCGCTCCACAGTGAGCGGGGCTTACGACCAAGACCGCCCACCGTTGGGTCGGTCCGATCGGTACCAGGTTGCGCGGTAGTTGCCATAAAACCTCAAGGCTCAGTATCAAGGTCGAACGAATAGAGAAGGCTGGCTCAAGACAATCAACCTTGGGCGACGACGCTACTTGTATTGAATGCGCGGGTCAAAAAAGCCGTAGGAGATATCGACGATCGTATTGACCACCACAAAGACCAGGGCCACAAACATCACCCCGCTCTGCACCACAAAATAGTCGCGCGAGAGAATGCCCTGCAGCAGCCATGTGCCAATGCCGGGCCAGCCAAAGACCGACTCGGTCAGCACCGCGCCGCCCAGCAGGAAGCCGAGCTGCAGGCCAATCACGGTGGCCACCGGGATCAGGGCGTTGCGCAGGCCGTGGCGGATAATCGTGGTGCGCTCACGCAGACCTTTGGCGCGGGCGGTGCGAATAAAATCCTGGCTAAGCACCTCCAGCATCGCCGAGCGGGTCATGCGGGCGATAATCGCCAGCGGCACGGTCGCCAGCGCCACGCTGGGCAGGATCAGGTGCTTCAGCGCGTTCAGGGTGATATCCAGCCGTCCGCGCAGCAGGCCGTCGAGCACATACATGTTCGTGATCGGCGTAAAGGTGCGGCGCAGCTCGTCATCGAGGCGCTGGCTGAGCGGCAGCCACTTGAGATTAACCCCAAACAGATACTGCATCATCAGGCCGAGCCAGAAGATGGGCATGGAAACGCCCAGCAGCGCAATCAGCATGGTGCTGGCATCGAGCCACGATCCCCGGCGCATTGCGGAGATCACCCCGGCGGAAACGCCCAGCACGACGGCGATCAGCAGCGAGACCAGCGACAGCTCGATGGTCGCCGGAAAACGTTCGCCAAGCTCTTTGGAGATCGCCCGCTGATTTTTCAGCGAGTCGCCGAAGTCGCCCTGCACAAAGTTCGTGATAAAGCTGATGTACTGCGAGTCGAAAACGTTGCCGCCCTCGAAGTTCAGAAACAGCGGCCGATCAAGCTTGAGGCGTTTGGTCAGGGCCGCGCGCTGCTCGGGGGTCGAGCGCTCGCCCAGCGCAATAATTGCAAAGTCCCCAGGGATAGTGCGGATCAGGGTAAAAACCAGCAGTGAGATGCCCAACAAGACCGGGATAATACCGAGAACGCGCCGCAGAATATAACCAGCCATAAACGTATCCTTGCGATTCCGCCATGTCTCGGGTTAAGGAGGACCTGGCCGAGGCGTTGTGTACGATGAGAGGATAGCGGGATGCTGGAGATCAGCATCCCGCTATGGTAGGCACTACTTGGTGACGGAGATTGGGGCGAACGACTCGCCGCCAGTTGGATTTGGCACCCAGCCGGTCAGGCTCTGCTTGGCTGCCAGCACCGGGGGAGCGTGAACAATCGGAATGCGCGGCAGGTCGGCGTTGATCAGCTTGCCAGCCTGCTGGAAGAGCGCGATCGACTCTGCGGGGCTGGTGGCGGCGCCAGCGTCGCTCAACAGCTTCCAGACATCTGGGTTCGAGTAGCCAGCTTCGTCAACGTTGCCGGGGCCGAAGTGCGTGTACAGGAAGTTGTTCGGATCGCCATAGTCGCCGGTCCAGCCCAGCATGACCATGCCATTTTTGGCACCAGCGTCCCAGTTATCCAGATAGACGCCCCAGTCCTCGGTCTTTAGCTCAACTTTGATGCCAACATCTTCGAGCTGAGCGGCGTAGAGCTCGGCGACCGACTTCGCGTCGGGGTAGTACGGGCGTGACACCGGCATGTACCACAGCTCCAGCGCCAGCTCGGTGCCATCGGTCAGAACCATCGTGCTGAAGCCATCCGGGTAGCCGGCCTCGGTCAGGAGGGCCTTGGCTTTTTCGGGATCGTAGGCATATGACTCCAGGTCGCCTGGGCGGTAGTCGGCCAGGCCGTCGGGCAGGAAGTCATCGGCGACGGAGCCAACGCCACTGTAGGAGGTGTCGAGAATCTCCTGTTTGTCGATGGCATAGGCGACCGCCTGGCGAACGCGGATATCATCAAATGGTTTGTTGTTCATGTTCAGCGAGAGATAGGCGATGTTGAACGGCTCCAGATCGACAACCTGAAGGTCGGCGCTGGAGGCGATTTTGGCGCGGCTATCGGCGCTCAGATTGACCGTGAAGTCAATTGCGCCAGCCTCAAGCTCGGCCAGCCGCTGGGGAGCTTCGCTGATGAAGCGAACCACAACGCCGGGCATCTTGGCCTTGTCGCCCCAGTAGTCTTCGTTGCGCACCAGAGTCACGCTCTGGCCTGCATCCCAGCGCTCGAACTTGAACGGGCCGGTCCCGGCGCCGCCAAACTCAGGGGAGCCATATTTTTCTTTCCCAGCTTTGACCGCCTCGGGGGCCGAAATGCCGAAGTAGGAAGCGGCCAGGTAGTTTGGCAGCAGCGGTACCGGGCGGGTCAGGGTGAACTTGACGGTGTTCTCGTCAACCGCTTCGACGCTCTTGTAGGCGCTTTCGGCCTCGCCGGCGTAGCCACCGAAGATGTCGGGGACGATGCTGTACTTCTTGCCTTCAGCGCGGAAACCAAACTCGAAATCCGGCTCGAACAGGCGCTGGAAGTTAAAGACCACCGCATCGGCGTTGAATGGCGTGCCGTCGTGGAACGTCACACCTTCGCGGAGCTTAAAAGTCCACTCGGTGGCGTCGGCGTTCGGCGTCCACTCGGTGGCCAGCTCGGGGATCACCTCCAGGGTGCCGGGCGCAAAGCCCAGCAGCGACTCCTGAAGCTGGCGGGTGACGATCAGCGCTGTCCCGGTGGTGGTATCCATCGAGTCGAGCGAGTCAGGCTCGCCCGAGCCACCAAAGACGAGGAATTTGTCGGATTCGCCAGCGGCGGGCGCGGCTGTCGGCGCATCAGCGGCGGCAGTGGTGGCGGTCGGAGCCGCCGAGGCATCTTCGGTTGGGGCCGCAGTCGGGTCGGTTGCGGTTGTTCCAGTGGTGGCGGTCGCGTTGCCCGATGTGCTTGGGGCGGTCGTGGCGGTGTCGCCACTGCCACATGCGGCAATCATTGGTATGAGCAGTACCAGCGTGAGGAGCAAGGCCAGCAGGCGCTTGCGACGACCAAGGAATGACATGGACATGTGACCTCCTTGAACTAAGAATAGACGTTGCCCAATGGTGAGTGAATGATGGGGATGGTGGTGGTAAGCCGGTTAAGCGATCACCCGAAAGCACTGGGCTAGATTTGGATTATAGCAGTAAGTCAGGTTCTGGGCAAAGCTGTTGAGCCGCTGTTGACAGGGTTTATGCGTTCTCGAATGGATCGTTGGTTATGGGGCTTGTGAATGGAGTGGACATGGTGGATCATCCTATGCGTATTCAGAAATCGCCCGCCAAACTCACCCCTAAACTCACCCCTTCCGCCAGCGTGGCGCTGCATCTATGCGGATGAGAGTGTGTCGCTAGAGCGTGAGGAGTTTGCAATGGCTATACGGATTATTTGTTTGTCGCTCAGCGTCTGGCTGCTGATCGGCCTGGCTGCCCCGGTTTTCGCCCAGGAGCCGACGGCTCAGCCGACGCCGGAAACCACCCCGACGGCGCAGTCGACGCCGGAAACCACCTCTACCGAACTGCCGGCGGCAACCCCCACCGGCGCGCCCAGCCCACCTGCGCCCACGCCGCCAGCGCCACCCCCGGTGGTGTTTGAGGTGCGCCTGAATGAGTTTTTGGCCGCACCGAGCGTCGGCCAGGAGTACGTCGAGCTGTTCAATCTCGGGCCTGACTCGGCCGATATCAGCGGCTGGCAGATTGATGATGTCGCTGGCGGCGGCGGCGCGCCCAAAATCATCCCGGCCAATACGATTATTCCCCCAGGCGGGTTCTGGGTGCTGACCTTCGCCAGCTTTCTCAACAACAGCAGCGACGATGTGCGCCTGCTTGATGCTGGCGGCGTGGTCGTCGATAGCTACTCCTACAGCAGCTTTACCGTTGATGTATCGACCAGCCGCTGGCCCGATGGCAGCGGCGCCTGGGTCGATGGCACACCGCAAACTCCCAATGCGCCCAATCTGCCGCCGGCCGCGCCAACACCTACCGTGGTCCCAACCAGCGGCCCAACCCCGCCGCCCACCCCGGCTATCACCCCAACCGCGACGCCAGCCCCCGCGCCAGTGGCGATCAGGCTGAACGAGTATCTGGCCGCACCGCTGGCTGGCGGGAGCGAGTTTGTGGAGGTGGTGAATCTTGGCACCGAAGCGGTGAATCTCAGTGGCTGGAGAATTCGCGACGCCAGCGGCAACACCCGCAGCCTCACCCTGACCAACCTGCTGCCCGGCCAGTATCACGCCCAGCAGTTTGCCAGTGGCCTGCTCAACAACACTGGCGATAGCATCGAGCTGCTCGATTCCGGCGGTGCGGTGCTGGACGCGACCAGCTATGCCGGCAGCACCAGCGCTCGCTCGACCAGCCGCCTGCCCGATGGCACCGGCGCCTGGGTCGATGGGACCACGCCAACCCCCAACGCGGCTAACCAGCCCCTGCCGCCGCCCGCCGTGTTTGTGGTGCGGCTCAACGAGTTTCTGGCCGCGCCGATCAGCGGCACCGAGTTTATTGAGCTGTACAACCTCGGCCCCGACCCGGCCAACCTCGGCGGCTGGCAGATCGACGATGTCGCAGATGGCGGCGGCGCACCCAAAACCATCCCGGCCAACACGATCATTCCCCCAGGCGGATTCTGGACCCTGAGCGCCGGCAGCTTCCTCAACAACAGCGGCGATAGCGTGCGCCTGATCGACCTCGGCGGCGGCCTCACCGATGTCTATACCTACACTAGCTCAGTCGCCGGCCTGTCGACCAGCCGCCTGCCCGACGGCAGCGGGGCCTGGGTCGATGGCACTCCGCTGACTCCCGCCGCACCCAACCAGCCGCCGCCGCCGCCACCGCCCGCCACCAGCTTCCGAGTCACCATCAATGAGTTTCTGGCCGCGCCGATCAGCGGCACCGAGTTTATTGAGCTGTACAACCTCGGCCCCGACCCGGCCAACCTCGGCGGCTGGCAGATCGACGATGCCGCCGATGGCGGCGCGCCCAAGACCATCCCGGCCAACACGGTTATTCCGCCCGGCGGATTCTGGGCGCTGAGCACCAGTAGCTTCCTCAACAACAGCGGCGATAGTGTGCGCCTGATCGATCCCAGCGGCGTGATCACCGACTCCTACAGCTACTCCGCCAGCAGCGAAGGGCTGAGCACCAGCCGCCTGCCCGATGGCCTCGGCGCGTGGGTCGATGCCACTCCGCCAACGCCCAACGCGCCCAATCTGCCGCCGCCAGCCCCGCCAGTGTTCAGGCTGGTGATCAACGAGTTTCTGGCGGCGCCGTTCAGCGGGGGCGCTGAGTTTATCGAGCTGTATAATCGCGGCCCCGACCCGGCCAGCCTGACCGGCTGGAAGATCGACGATGTGGCGGATGGCGGGGCCTCGCCACACACCATCCCGGCCGACACAACGATCGCACCCGGCGGATTCTGGGTGCTGGACGTGGGCAGCTTTCTCAACAACAGCGGCGATAGCCTGAACTTGATCGATCCCAGCGGCCTGATCACCGATACTTACACCTACACCAGCTCGTTCGCCGGCATGAGCACCAGCCGCCTGCCCGATGGCCTCGGTGCCTGGACCGACGGCACTCCGCCAACGCCCGACGCGCCCAACCGTGGGCCGGACGCGCTGCCCACCGGAATTTTTATCAATGAGGTGTACCCACACCCGCCGGTCGGCCAGCGCGAGTGGATCGAACTCTACTCAACCTACACCGATACCGTCGATCTGTCCGGCTGGCTGCTGGACGATGTCGCCGGCGGATCGGCCCCGACCGTGCTGCCGGCCGGAGCGACGATCGCGCCCGGCCAGTGGCGCCAGTTTCTGCTCAAGAGCAATATCCTTAACGATGGCGGCGATCAGGCTCGCCTGCTGGCCCCCGACGGCACACTGATCGACACGATGAGCTATGGCCGGATCAAAAAGCCGACCAGCTGGAGCCGCCTGCCCGATGGCTTCGGGCCGTGGTACAGCAACACGCCGCCGTCGCCCAACGCGCCCAACCAGCCGCCGCCGGAGCCGCCCGCAGCCCCGGAGATCGCGCCCGGCAGCGCGGACGCCCCAGGCAGCGTGCTGATCACCGAGGTGGTCTACGATGTGCCCGGCGACCGCGATGAGAGCGCCAACGAGTGGCTGGAGATCACCAATGTCACCAGTGCGACGGTGCTGATCGAGGGCTGGAGCATCCAGGACAACAAAGCCACGACCGGAATCCCCAGCTTTTCAATCGATCCCGCCGAGGTGGTGGTGCTGGCGCCCAGCGCCGAGCTGCTGCAGCACTTCCCGGCTTTCAGCGCCACCCTGATCCTGGTCGGCAAGGGCAAGCTCGGCAATGGGCTGGGCAACAACGGCGATCAGCTGCAGCTGATCGATGGCGCCGGCACGCCGATCGATGGCCTGTCGTGGGGCGAGATCACCACCGTCTTCGATCCGGCCGCGCCCGATGTGAAGACCGGCCACAGCCTACAGCGACAGCCCGCCACCGCCGACGCCGACAGCGCCGCCGACTGGGTCGATAGCCCAACGCCGACGCCGGGCAGCCTGGACCCAGGCGAGATTGCCGCGCCCGCCGCGCCGCCAGAGGTTGAGGAAGGCCCGCCGACAACCGCCGCGCCCGGCGAGGTGCTGATCACCCAGGTGCTCTACGATCCGCGCAGCCCCATCCAGGAGCCTGGCGGCGAGTGGATCGAGATCATCAACAATCGCCCGCTCACCCAGACCCTGCGCGGCTGGAGCATCGGCGATACCCGCGCCGCCGATCGGCTGCCGACGATCACGCTTGGGCCGGATGAGATCGTGCTGGTC
The DNA here is from genome assembly GCA_013813565.1 of Herpetosiphonaceae bacterium. GTDB lineage: Bacteria > Chloroflexota > Chloroflexia > Chloroflexales > Herpetosiphonaceae > JACCRK01. The sequence goes on along the minus strand of JACCRK010000036.1, from coordinate 731 downwards.
GCTGCCTCGAAGAGCATCTCAACGACCTACACGCTCACCGGACAATATGTGGTGCTGCGCGATGGCTCGATTGGGGCCGGGCTGAACAACGGCGGCGATACGCTGACCCTGCGCGATGGCGCCGGCACGCTGATCGATGCGCTGTCGTGGGGCGACAATGCCAGCGTGCTCGACCCGGCGGCGCCCAACGTGCCCGAAGGATCCAGCCTGGTGCGCGAGCCGCCCGACAGCGACAGCGACAGCGCCGCCGACTGGACCGCCCAGGAAAACGCCCAGCCCAGCGGATCGACGCTAATCGATCGGCCGGTCTGGAGCCTGCCCGCCGCCAGCACGGTGATCTTGAGCGAGGTGCTGGCGGCGCCCAAGCTGATCGACTCAAATGGCGACGGCACCGTCGATCGCGGCGACGAATGGATTGAGCTGGTCAACCTGAGCGCCGAGCCGGTCGATCTGAGCGGCTGGAGCATCGACGACCTGGCGGATGGTGGGTCGAAACCCCACGTTCTCGCCGCCGACACACAGATCGAGGGGAACGGCTATCTGGTGCTGTCGGGCGCCCTGACGAAGCTCAGCCTCAACAACTCCGGGCTGGAGCAGGTGCGGCTGCTGCGCCCCGATGGCACGCTGGCCGACCTGCTGGAGTATCGCAGTACCCGCCCCGACCGCTCGTGGAGCCGGGTGCCCTCGCCCGCTGGCGACTGGGCTGCCAGCACCGACCCAACCCCCAACGC
>JACCRK010000031.1 GCA_013813565.1 Herpetosiphonaceae bacterium | reverse complement strand
GGCCAACACCGCCACCAATACGCCGGTCACGCCGACCGTGGCCAACACCGCCACCAATACGCCGGTCACGCCAACCGTGGCCAACACCGCCACCAATACGCCGGTCACCCCAACCGTGGCCAACACACCGGTCACCCCCACTGCCACCACTACGCTGCCAGCCAACAATCGCGTTTACGTGCCCCTAATCATGATGGTGGGGGAGAGTGCTGCAATCCAGCGCCTTGAGTCCGAGAGCGGAGCCAAGTTAGCGCAGCACTATCGGCAGATCAGCCCCCAGTAGAACGACACTCGTGCTTCACGGCGCTACTCGCGAATTCAATCGGGAGTAGCGCATTGTGCTGTTGACTGAGGATGGCAGGACGTAAGAGTTCACCCTGCCAATCAGCGATGGTAGCCTGAAATCGGCACACCGGGCAGATTGTCAGACGTAAACGAAGCTTGTATACTGGGCTTCTGCTCCGTTACTTTTCGTGAGAGGATTTCCCGATGAGCACCCAAACCGAGGCCGATGCCATTGTTCGTAACCATATGCTGTGGGCGTTTGGCGCCGGACTCATGCCGCTGCCGCTGCTCGATATCGCCGCTGTCACCGCAATTCAGATGGATCTGGTGCAGCAGCTGGCCAGACACTACAATGTTGATTATTCAACCGCCACGGGCAAAACATTTGTCTCAGCTCTCGCCGGCAGCACGCTGGCAAAAATCGGCGCCAGCATGGTCAAGGCCATCCCTGGCCTGGGCAGCATCATTGGCGGCGTCTCGATGGCGGTGCTGTCGGGCGCATCAACCTATGCCGTCGGCGAGGTGATGATCAAGCAGCTGGCCAAGGGCGGCGATTTTCTGACGCTCGACCTGGACTGGGCCAAAGATGCCTACAATCAGGCCTATGAGCGCGGCAAAGAGGTGCTCAAGCAGACCCAGGTCCAAGAGGAGAAATCCCGCGATGTCTTTGAGGCGCTGGAAAAGCTCGGCGCGCTCCGCGATCAGGGCGTGATCACCGAGGCGGATTTTGAGGCCCAGAAGCAGAAGCTGCTCGGGACGCTGTAGCCCGCAGTGAGGTGTTAATGTCAGTCAGCGTTCGTCCGATTACCGTTGCCGAGACGCGTCCGCTCCGCAGCCAGGTCTTGCGCCCCGGCCAGCCGCCAGAAAATCTGGTCTATCCCGGCGATGACACGCTCGAATCGTGGCACGTTGGGGCATTTGTCGATAGCGCGCTCGTTGGGATCGCCTCGATCTACCGCGAGGTCCACCCGGATCTGTCCGCGCCCCAGGCCTGGCGGCTGCGGGGAATGGCGGTCGATCCTGGAATGCAGCGGCGGGGCCTCGGGCGGGCGCTGGTGCTGGCCTGCATCGCCCACGTCAAAGCGCAGTCTGGCCGCCAGCTGTGGTGCAACGGCCGCACCAGCGCCGCCGATTTTTATCGCTCGCTGGGCTTTGAGCTGGTTGGCGAGGAGTTTCCGACCGAGAGCGGCCCACACTACGTGATGCGCCTGGCGCTCTAAAGAATCCACAAAGAACCATGTGATCCACGAAGAAACACGAAGAAGCACGAAGAATGGCTAAATCTACTTCTTCGTGTTTCTTCGTGTCCTTCGTGGATCATCAAACTTAGGCGAACGCGGCTAGGCCGGTGATCTCGCGGCCCACCACCAGGGTGTTGATCTCGTTGCTGCCCTCGTAGGTGTAGACCGCCTCGACATCGGCGAAGTGCCGGGCGATGTGGTTCTCCAGCAAAATGCCGTTGCCGCCGAGAATCTCGCGGGCCAGCGCCACGATCTGCCGCGCCTTGGCGGCGTTGTTCATTTTGGCCAGCGATGACTGCCCATCGGTCATCAGGCCCTGGTCGCGCAGCACGCTCAGCCGCCAGGTTGTCAGCTGCATGGCGACGATCTCGGCCAGCATCTTGACCAGCTTTTCCTGAATCAGCTGAAACGACCCGATCGGTTTGCCAAACTGCTGACGCTCCTGGCTGTAGCGCAGGGCGATTTCATAGGCCGCCTCGGCGTGGCCGACGCCCTCCCAGGCCACCCCAAAGCGGGTGTTGGCCAGCACCACGGCGGTGTCGCGGAAGGAGTTGGCCTTCGCCAGCTTGTTGGCGACTGGAATCCGGCACTCGTTGAGCACGATATCGGCGTTCAGCAGAGCCCGCTTGGCGATCTTCCCCTCGATCACGGTCGCGTCAAAGCCGGGCGTGCCTTTTTCCACCAGAAAGCCGCTGACCTGCCTGGTCTCCTCGTCGCGGGCCCAGACAATCACCACGTCAGCGAAAGACGCGTTGCCGATCCAGCGCTTGGCGCCGTTCAGCACATAGCTGTCGCCTTCGCGGCGGGCGGTGGTCTGGATATGCGAGGCGTCCGAGCCGATGTCTGGCTCGGTCAGGGCGAAGGCGCCAATTTTCTCCATCCGCGCCAGCGGCGGCAGCCAGCGCTGCTTCTGCTCCTCGGAGCCGCAGTAGTAGATGCTCGACATCGCCAGCCCGCTGGTCACCCCAAAAAACGTACAGATCGAGCCATCGACCCTGGCCATCTCGGCCGCGATCAGCCCGGTCGCCACGCTCGACAGACCCGGACAGCCGTAGCCCGCGATCGTGCCGCCGCAGATACCCAGCCCGGCCAGCTTGGGGATGAGCTCGAACGGAAATTCGGCCCGCTCCCAGTAGGCGTTGATGATCGGCTTGACTTCACGCTGCATAAACTCCCGAACACGGTCGCGAAGCTCGCGCTCCTCAGCGGTGAGCAGCAGATCAAACTGGTAGAAATCTAGAGCCGGGTCGGTCGCTATTCGTTCCTGCATCGTCATAGCCGATTCTCCTGTTGTAGGTGATGAATTTCGTAGAGGAGTTATAGCATATTCTATGCCGCACTGCGTCATAATATAAGTTAAATAACGCACTGCGTAATAATTGGTAACAACTTTGCCGGAGCAAGGGGGATGGCTGAGGAAATAAGCGTTGGCTGCGCCTGTCGAAACCCCACCTATCTGGCTTCGACCGGCTTATCCAACAGTTTAGTTAATAGTAGTAGAAACGAATCTCAAAGTTATAGCGGCGATTGTGGGCTCTCACAAACACCCGCGCCGTGATGTTTTCAACCCACTCGCCTTCAATATGTCCGCCGGTGTTCTGCTTCCACTCAGAGCGTTCTGGAGGTCCTTTTGGCTTAACTGCGAAGGCTGCCGTAAAATGATTCTAAAGTCATCAATCGCACTAACGTACTGGCGCGTTTTAAAATATTCTAACCACATCGTAACGATCGTTTCCGCCGCCTCAGGCTGAGTTTGATTGGGCTGAACTAACACAACAATATTAGGAGTTTCATCACCTTCACTTAGTTTTATCAAAAACCCCCGTAGGTTTAAGAACCCGAGCAATAAAATAAGTAGAAATGTTCCTAGAAGCATAGAAGATATTTTTCTCATACGAATTATTTTTACCTTTAAAAAATATACTCACCTATAGTGGAATTTATTTTTCAACTACAGGTGAGTATAAACTATTAAGTAGATCTATACATCACAATGATGTAACAATCGTGTAACAAAGTACATTTTTATGTCAGTTATTTTCAAAACTTCCCGCGACCTTGCTGCTCAGGGTAAACACAAAGCGCGTGCCAGCCTCGGGCTTGCTCTCGACCCAGATCCGCCCGCCGTGGGCCTCGACCAGCCCACGCACAATTGCCAGACCCAGCCCGGCCCCGCCGTAGTCCCGCGAGCGCGACTTCTCGCCGCGGTAGCTGTGCTCGAAGATATGCGGCAGATCATCGGCGCTGATTCCCTCGCCCTCGTCGTCAATCTCGACCTGGACCTCGTCGCCAGCCGCCGTGGCCCGCAGCGTGATCGTCCCATCGGCGGGGGTGTGGCGCAGGGCGTTGCCGATCAGGTTGTACAGCACCCGCTGCATCTTCGGCGGGCTCATCAGCACCAGGTCGACATTCGCGGCCACCTCTCCGATCAGCCGAACCCCATGCTTCGCGGCGTGCGGCTGGAGATTGCTCAGCGTGTCGGAGATCAGATCGTGCAGCGAGGCCCGCTCCAGCTCGATCTGCAGCACGCCAGCGTCAATCTGGGCGATCTCGAACAGGTCGTCGACCAGGGTGCTGAGGTTCTCCAGCTGCGCGCAGGCCGCCTCCAGGTAGCGCTGGCGGGTCGGCGGATCCTGCACCACGCCATCGGCCAGCGCCTCGACCATCGCCCGCACCGCCGTCAGCGGCGTCCGCAGATCGTGGGAGACGGCGGCGACCAGCTCGCGGCGGGCATGCTCTAGCTCCCGCTGGCGCATGGCCGCCTGGGCTAGCGCATCGGCCATGCGATTGAAATCGCCCGCCAGCGCGGTCAGCTCATCGCGCCCGGTGATCGGCAGGCGCACCGCCAGATCGCCACTGGCCAGCCGGCCGGCCCCAGCGCGCACCGCGCCAACCCGCCCGACAATAATATTGCCCAGCGCCACGCTAAATCCCAGCGCCAGCACCAGCATAAACACCAGCATCAGCAGCAGCAGTGGCAGATCATGGCTGGTGTTGATAAACATCGCCTGCGCGGCGCCCTGGAGCAGCCCGGCCACCATTGCGCCGCCAAGGGTAACAATCACAATAATTTGCGTGCGCAGGCTGCCGAGCCGATTGAGCACCCGCGTCTGCACCACCAGCAGCGCCAGCACCCCGGCGATCAGTCCAAGCACGGCAAAGAGCTGGGCAATATCGCCCAGCTCGCTGGCCGGAATGCCTAGCACCAGCCAGCCAATCAGGACGCTCTTGGCGATGGCGCAGCCCACCGTCACCAGCATCAGCAGAATCCGTCGCCCGGTCGTCTTCATCGCTCGCCAGCGGTAAATTTATAGCCCACGCCCCAGACCGTCTGTAGAAAGCGGGGCGCAGTTGGATCAGGCTCGATCTTTTCCCGCAGGCGCCGCATATGCACCGTCACCGTGCTGGTATCGCCAGCAAACGTGTAGCCCCAGACCAGCTCCATCAGCTGATCGCGGGTGAACACGCGCTCGCGGTTGCGGGCCAGAAAGTACAGCAGGTCGAACTCACGGGCGGTCAGGATAACCGCCACGCCGTTGACCAGCACATCGCGGGTGCGCGGGTTCACCGCCAGGCCGGAGACCTCGATCGGCCGCTCGTCAGGCGGTGGCGCATCCGGCTGCGGCGAGACCCGGCGCAGCACCGCCTCGACCCGCGCCACCAGCTCACGCGGGCTGAACGGCTTGACAATATAGTCATCGGCGCCGACGCCCAGACCGATGATCCGGTCGTTCTCTTCGCTTTTCGCAGTCAACATAATCACCGGGGTGCGGCGCTCGCTTTGCAGCCGCCGGCAGACCTCCAGCCCCGACAGCTTGGGCAGCATCAGGTCCAGCACCACCAGATCGGGCGGGTGCTGGCGGGCCAGGCGCAGAGCCGCCTCGCCATCGCTGGCCTCGATCACCGTGTGGCCTTCGCGCCGGAGATAGAGGCCGACAACTTCGCGGATATTAGGCTCATCATCAACGACAAGAATGGTGGTCATCGCGGGCGCTCCTTGCTGCGGCTCGGGAAGTGGCGGATCGTGGTCGGTGGTGATCATTGTACCCGATCACGTCGAGCTTCCGACGCTAGCAGCTGGCAGCTGGCAGCTGCTAGCGAATCAAGGACCCACTAGCTCCTGACTACTAGCGATTAGCTCAGCGGCGCCGTGGCCATCACCACCGTAAAGCGCTCGCACCAGATCGTCACCGAGCGATGGATGGCCGGGTCGTATTCGGCGGGCAGAGTGTAGTTCTGGTTGCCTTTGTTGCCCTTAAGTTTGCCCAGGTTGAGAAATCCACTGTTTTTTACAGTCTGCGGGGTATCGCCGCGGGGGTCTGCCACGACATACACATACATATCCGGGGCGTTCTCAACCGCAAAGTTCTCCAGCCGCAAAACGTGCGACCCATCGGGCTGCCGGTAGATCAGCGCGTCGCCTGCGCCTTCGTGGTCAACGCCGTAGAATTGCCCGGCGGCCTGCAGCGTTGGCCCCGCCGGAGCTGGCACTGTGGTCGGTTCCGGCAGCGCCGTCGGCGGGAGAGCCGTTGGCGTTGCCGGTAGCTCGGTCGCCATCATCGGCGCTTCGGTCGCCATCATCGGCGCTTCGGTCGCCATCATCGGCATCTCGGTCGCCATTATCGGCGCTTCGGTCGCCAGCGGCTGGGATTGGGCGGCACCAGATGAGCTGACGGCAGCGACAGGAAAATCCTCATTGACCTCAGTATCAAAAAACTTACCCTGAATGCCAAACACCCCAAACGCCAGATATGCGCCAAGCGCCACAGCTGGCAATCCGATGAGCCAAAAAAGCGGTTTCCGCACAATACGCAGCATCATTAATCTCCAACTAGAACATCACTATCGTCAGGATAACCGCCGCAGCTTACACCCGGCTTGCCAATTACTTACAGATTACTTAACAGCTCCGTCGTGGGGCTGATATTGCACTATGTGAATATTGTTATACTAGTCACACCCACCCAGACTAATCAAAAATCTCCTAAGCCACTAAATTCGCTAATTTTTTTATTTATTATCAATAATATTGACATTTATTACTAACCTGTATTATATTTACTGCTATATTGTCCGATCATCACAAGGAGCAGCGCATATGGATCAAGTTCCACAAACAACGAAGCAGCCCAGCGGCATGTTTGGGTTCAGCATCGTCTGGTTTGGGCAGCTCGTCTCGATGCTGGGCAGCAGCATGACCGGCTTTGCCTTGACCTTCTGGGCCTGGCAGATCACCGGTCAGGCGACGGCGCTGGCCCTGGTGGGGTTCTTCTCGTTTGCTCCAGCGATCATTGTCAGCCCGCTGGCCGGCGCCCTGGTCGATCGCTGGAATCGCAAGCTGGTGATGATGCTGAGCGATCTAGCCGCCGGGCTATCGACTATCGTTATTCTGATTTTGTACTACACCGGCAATCTCCAAATCTGGCATCTGTACCTCACCGGCGCGTTTTCCAGCGTGTTTCAGGCCTTTCAGTGGCCAGCCTACTCGGCGGCGATCTCGACCATGCTGCCGAAAAAGCACTACGCCCGCGCCAACGGCATGATCACAATGGCCGAGTCGGCCTCAGGGATTGTGGCTCCCGCTCTGGCCGGATTTCTGCTGCTGATCATTGGGATCTCCGGGGTTTTGCTGATTGATGTTGTGACCTTCGTGGTTGCGGTCGGCTCACTGCTCTTCGTGCATATCCCCCAGCCCAAAGCCAGCGCCGCCGGCGCCGAGGGCAAGGGCAGCCTCTGGAAAGAGTCGGGCTATGGCTTTCGCTATATTCTGGCCCGCCCAAGCCTGCTGGGCCTTCAGCTCACGTTTTTTGTGATCAACTTCGTTGGATCGTTCCAGTTCACCCTGTTAGCTCCGATGATTCTGGCCCGCACCAATAGCAACGCCGCCGCCATGGGTACTGTCCAGTCGGCCTTTGGCATTGGCGGACTGCTAGGTGGCCTGCTGCTGAGCGTCTGGGGCGGGCCAAAGCGCAAAGTTCACGGCGTGCTGATCGGCATGATGCTGACCAGCTTGTCTGGCGGCGTGCTGATGGGGCTGGGGAATTCAACCTTGCTCTGGGCGGGCGCGGCGTTCCTGACCATGCTGGCCATGCCAATCCTGAATGGCTCGAACCAGGCGATCTGGCAGTCCAAAGTTCCACCGGATATCCAGGGGAGGGTGTTCTCAGTTCGCCGGCTGATCGCCCAGATCTCCGGGCCAGTCGCAATCTTGATCGTCGGGCCGCTCGCCGATAAGGTTTTCGAGCCGCAGATGCAGGCTGGTGGCAGCCTGGCGAGTATGTTTGGGCCGCTGGTTGGCACCCAGGCCGGCTCAGGCATGGCGCTGATTATGGTGCTGAGCGGCGTCCTTGGGGTAATCGCCGCCCTGTGTGGCTATCTCTTCCCCGCTGTGCGCAACGCCGAGACGCTTATTCCCGACCACACCGATAGCCCCGAGGAGGCGTCAGCCACTTTAGGTATCGTTGGCGAGCTACAGCCGGACTCAAGCCCGCAATCATAAAAATGCCCAACGAGCCTAATCAGCTCGTTGGGTCGTCATTTAAGCGCCCCAAAACGGTGGGAAAGATGTAGCGCAAGAG
>JACCRK010000019.1 GCA_013813565.1 Herpetosiphonaceae bacterium | reverse complement strand
ATGAAATGGGAGCCAAGTGTGTGCGCCTGGATCAGGGCTGATTAACGAAACCAGCGCCAGATGATTAACCAAAACGGAGCCATCTGGTTAGAAATCTGGCCTTGGTCGTGAACTAGTTTCTGATTTTGGGTAATGGTGTTAAGTCTGATGGCAGTAGGTATGGTGATACTGGTATAGCTGGTACATGCTGATTGGTAATCTCATAAAGTGGTTTCGTTGAGGTTACTATTTGGCCATCTACAGCATTCAAATATATTTCAGCCCCTGCGGTTGCTCTATATCCGTCTACGTGTGTTCCAAGAGCTTGTATCCCTATAAGGTGAGATGTATCTGGTTCACTTAATAGCACCTCTATTGTTGTAACATACTGCTGATGGGCAGATACGTTGATATCACTTACTGTTTTACTGCCACTGATAAGTTGAATACCAGTAGGTAGTAAAATATGTATATCCACATCAGATACGTTCTGAATTGGTGTTATTGTAAACGTAATAGAAAATTTTTTATCTGATTTTGCTTGCGGCTCAACATCAATGGTCGCTTTCCATCCATCACTGAGTGCATACGAAATTGCAGGAGTTATGGTTGCTTTTTCCTGTCCACAAGCGATTAATGAGATGCTAATTATCACAAGTAAAATTATTAGGTTGTATGGGTGAAATTTCATAAAAACCTTTTGATAAATCAAAATTCCTAAGTACCTATGTACGAATACATTATTTACTTATTGGTAATTTATTTATATATTGCTATAACAATACCCTCGCCAAAATAGAGCCTGATCAGCGGGTGTGCTGACGCATAGACATGCATGGACGTTTGTCGTAGAGTGCGGGTAACGACAACCACAGCTCGGAGACAAACGTCCATGCATCCTATTGTAGCAGTGTTGGACTGCCTTAAGCCAGCCCTCCCCACCGTTGTCCCAGGGCTTATGCATGTTCGGTCGCCTAAAACGACACTCCTTGGTAGGATGATACCGAACCACCGATATCAGTCCCGCAAAGGAGTGTCCCATGCAGTCTACCACACCCCCACTGCCGCCCATGGCGCGCGCATTTCACCAGCTCGTGGCCGAGATTCCTGATCCACGGTCGCCCCGTGGGCGCCGCTATCCCTTTCGTGCCTTCCTCACCGCCGCGACCGCCGCGATGCTCGCCAATCACCGCTCCATTTTAGCCATTGCCGAGTGGACCGCTGCCTTGAGTCCGCCCGCCAAACTTGCCCTCGGACTCCCGCCGGGTGCCGCACCGCATCAAACCACCTTTGCCCGCCTGTTTCGGCGCTTCGATCCAACCCTCCTGGCCCAGCTCCTCACCGCCGCGCAGCATCCGCGGTGTCCCCAGGAACTCCCCGCCCGCGGGAGTCAGGGGGTCGCCATTGATGGGAAAGCCCAGCGCGGTCGGCGTACCCTCACGGGACCGCCCGTGCATGCCGTCAGTCTCGTGACCCATGACACGGCGGCGGTGCTGGCCCAGACCGCGCTCACCGCCCCGACGGACAGCGAAGCGGCGGCTGTTCCACCGCTGCTGGCGCAGGTGCCGTGGCAGGGTCGCGTGCTGACGGGGGATGCCTTGTACTGTCAGACGGCGTTCTGCCAGACCGTGATTGATGCGGGCGGTGATTACCTGCTGAGTGTCAAAGCCAACCAGCCGAGCCTCCTCCGCGATATTCAATGGTTGTTTGTCGAACCGCACCTGTTGGATGATCTCCGCACGGCGCGGACGGTGAATAAAGGCCATGGTCGGATCGAAGAACGGGTCATTCGGGTCAGCAGTGATCTGGCGGACTACAGTCGGTGGCCGGGCTTGGCCCAGGTCTTTGAACTCACGCGCACCTGGCAGGATGCGGCAGGGTGTCGCCACCAGGCCACCCGCTATGGGGTGACCAGTCTTCCCGCAGACGTGGCCGATGCGGCGCGGATCCTGGGATTAAAACGGGGCCACTGGACGATCGAAAATCGCGTCCATTGGATCAAAGATGAAGTTTTGGGCGAAGATGCCAGTCGGATCCGCTGTGATCATGGGCCG
>JACCRK010000008.1 GCA_013813565.1 Herpetosiphonaceae bacterium | reverse complement strand
TAATGTTGTGGGATATGTGGTTGTTTATGGAACCCATGAGTGAGTAAAAATATACCAATATAAGAATACAAGTATAAAAATAGTAAAAGACCAGAAATATATGCTACTGACTATAGAGTCAAGCCCGTACCAGCGGTCATCAAGAGTAAGAATGTAATCCTCACGTACAGATGCCATGGTTTAATGGGGACATAGTCCGGAACATGAAGCTGGTTGTGCTCTGTCATAAGGCTCCTTGAAAAACACGTTTTGAATGAGCAACACTGGTTACTTAAACGCTATTGCTCCGAACCCTAATCCCCAACCCCTAATCCCCAACCCCTAACCCCTAATCCCTAATCCCTAACCCCTACGGAATAAAGTTGCCGGTGCGATAGCGCACGATAAAGCGAATCCACAGCGTCAGCGAGACCGCCAGCACCGCCAGGGTGATGCCGACCGCCACCCAGCGCGAGCGGCGTCCGCGGGCGCTGAGCGCGTCCAGACCGACCCCGCCGCCGATCGCCAGCGCCGGTGTGAGAAACAGCCACCAGCGGATGGTCTGCTCCGACCAGATCAGCGATGTCAGCGCCAGCGGAAAGGTGGCCAGCCAGGCCCACAGCGGCGTGGATAGGCTGGGCAGACGCCGCCGTGCCGCCAGGGCCCCGCCGACGCCCAGCGCCCACAGCCAGATGGGGATCTGCCCATCGATGGTCAGCAGATCTTTGGTCAGCAGGTTCCAGAACTTGGTCACCACCGGCTGAAACACCGGGCAGTCCGGGTTGGTCGAGGCCAGGGTTGGGTCGCCGATGAAGCTGCTGTAGTAGACCAGCCCGGCCAGCCCAACCGCAACGCCGCCGAGCAGCGCCAGCTGGCCGGCCTCGGGCCAGCGCCGCTGGATCAGCAGCATCACAAACCAGGCCACGCCCCACAGGCCGACCGCGATCAGCACGCCGCTGTGCATCAGCGCGGCGATCGTCAGGGCGGCGAGCACGGCCGGTCGCCAGCGCCGTGGCATTCCGCTGCCCACCCAGACAATCAGACCCAGCATGCCCGGCAGCGCCAGGGCCTGGCCAACCGCATTGGTGTACTCGCCGATGATCAGCGAGCGCAGCACCGCTGTCGGGATGAGATACAGCGTCGCCGCCCACAGAGCGGCCCGCCGCGTCGATCCCTCGCGGCCGAGCGCCCGCACGGCCCACCAGATCAGCGGCAGCGCCAGCGCATCGAGCAGCGCGCCGCCGACCTGCATAATCAGATGATGGCTGGCGGGATCGCGGAAGAGTAGCAGCAGCGGGGCCAGCACAACGTATATGCCCGGCGGATAGGGCGAGTTACCCGCGCCCGCCTCGCAGGTCAGCCCCTCGGTGAAGATGACTTCGCCGCGCACCAGCTCGGTCAGGTTATTGACGTTGAGATACAGATCGCTGAAGTTGGCCTGGGGATGGCGCAGGCCGACCAGCCGCAGGGCCAGCGCCAGGCCAGTCAGCCCGGCGACAATCGCCAGGTCGCGCCGCTCGGCGGTGAGGCGCCGGGACGTTCGCGCCAGGCCGCGTCCAACGAGAATGGTGGCTACACCGGCGGCGCTGGCGCTGAGCAGACGCTCGGCATCGACCGTGATCACGGTGCGGGTGATCGTCAGGGCCAGCGCCAGCGCCGCACTGCTGACCAGCACCGTGCCGCCGGCCAGCCGCGGGCTGAACCCGGCCAGCGCCGCGCCAGCCCCCAGGCACACCAGCACGCCGGCCAGCGCCGCCAGCAGCGCCCAGGGCACGAACACACGCCAGCCAACCGGCGCGACATCGATCCCATAGAGCGTCACCCCCAGCCCGCGCGGATCGGGCGGCAGCTCATACATTGGGGCGGCCAGGTCGATCTGGAGCGACCCTGAGCCATCGGGTGCCGCCGGGGTGAAGAGATACAGGTCGTGTGGCCCGGCGGCGAGATCGGTGACCAGATCGGCGCCGTTGAGGGTGATGGTGAGCGTCGTGGTTGGCACCGAGGGTGGCGCTAGGCGGAGCTGCGTAATCATTGGGCCGCCGCTGATACCGGGAATGCGGATCTGCGACTCCGGCAGGGTCCAGCGATAGGTCTCGGTGGTGGTGATGACAATCTCGGCTGGCTCAGCGGCGTGGACATCAATCAGATAGGGGGCATCGTAGAGCGGGGCCTCGGCGGTGCCAGCCGGGCCGATCGTCAGCTCGCCGCCAATATCTAAGGTGAATCTGATTGGTCGTTGCAGCGCGATCCAGCACAGCAGCACGCCAAGGAGCACAGCGCCACCGATGGCGCGCAGGTATGAGCGCAGCATTTAAAAACCACTGTTCCGAATAATCAGCAGGGTCCCGATCACAATAATAATCGCGCCAAACATCTTTTCCAGCGTCATGGTCTCGCCGATAAACCACCAGGCCAGCACGATCGTCGCGACATAGCTCAGGCCCAGCGCGGTGTAGCTCCAGTCCATCCGCCACACCATGGCGCTCACCATCCAGGCGACCATGCCGAGCAGCACCAGCAACACGCCCAGCAGCACGCGCCAGCTCTGCAGCGCCTCGGCCAGCACCAGCAGCGGCGAGCGCTGGCTGATAGCGCTATCCTTGATCGTGATCATTCCCGCCCGGAGCAGCAGATTGCCGCTCATGATGACTACAACTGTCAGGCTGACGAACCAGAACTCCATTGATGAATCCTAACTATCTCTAGCTGCGGCTATGGCCGCCGCGCATCAGCAGCCCGGCGCCGAGCAGCACCAGCAGCACCCCAAACAGCGCCTTTGGATCGACCCAGCCGCTTGGGCGCAGCCAGGACAGCCCCAGCAGCACTACGCTGCCCAGCCCCCAGAGCGGATAAAAAAAGCTGATCTGGTGGCGCACCAGCAGGACCGACCACATCAGCAGGCCCGCCAGCAGAAAGCCCAGCCCGAGCAGCCCCAGCGGCTGCAGCAGCACAGCGGCCACGCTGTCGACCGAGAGCACCATGCTCGCTGGCACGACCTCGCGCAGGCACAGCTCACCAGTCACCAGCAGCGCGAGGGTGGTGTTGAACATAATGATGACCCCGCGATGCTGCTGGCTGACGCGCTTAATCGGCGCGAAGTAGTCGGTAAACGCCATAGTCACAAATCCCGCTGCGAATTGTCCACGAGCGCCGAATCGTAAAGAAAGGGGCAAACAGGCGCTGATAATCCTCATCGTGGCGAATCGCGTCGCCGCGATCGAGCCAGTGCATCAGGCGGCCGGGTACGTTCCAGGCGGCGCGGGTCGGAATATCCTCCAGGACCAGCATCTCGCCGCCAGGGCGCAGCACGCGGTGCAGCTCGGCGATGGTCGCGCGGGCCAGCTCGTCATCAAGATGATGCACCACGCCGACCACCAGCACCGCATCGAACACCTGGTCGCGCAGGGCCAGCGCCTGCCCATTCATCACGCCAAAGGGCGAGCGCGGATGTTGCTCGGCGGCGTAGCGCACATAGCCCGGCGACAGATCGACGCCCAGATACTGCGCGTTGGGAAACGAGGGCGCAAACTCGCCGGTGCCGCAGCCAAAGTCCAGAAAGCGGCGGCTGCCGACATCGCGCCAGGGCATCAGGTCCTCGGCGATCGTGGCCCGCTCGCCAACGTAGTTGTTCTCGACAATCCGCCGCAGGGTGGCCCATAGGGCGGGCTGCTGCGAAATTTTGGTGAGTAAAGACTGCATGGAATGTCTGAAGTCGGCGGTCTGTGATCTGAGCGCAGACGCTATCCCGCCACTTCTGCCTTTCGTGCTAGAGCTAAAATCGATAGTCCGGCCGGGAATGATCCGCCGCGGCGGAGCCACCAGGCCTCAAGGTTCATAATGCTGCCGAAGAGCCGATTTACCAGCGGATGCGGCAGCGCCATCGCCGACTCAGTCTGATGGCTGGCAGCGCTGGCGCCACTATTTGACGTCCGGAGCTTCTCCGGCAGACGGGCGGCCACGGCCAGCGGCAGCAGCAGGCTGTTGATATAGGAGCAGCGCTCGACGGTAAAGCCTGCCTGCACCAGCAGCGCGCGCACCTCGGCCGCAACATAGCGGCGGCGGGTATGCACCGCGTCGTCGTGGGCCGAGCGCAGCCAGGCGTACGACGGCATCCGCAGCAGCACCCAGCCGCCCGGCCGCAGCACCCGCCAGACCTCGCGCAGCGCGGCGACCTCATCGGGGACCGCCCGATGATACAGCACCTCGAACGACGTCACCAGATCGAGGCTGGCGTCGGTGTAGGGCAGCTCCAGCACGGAGCCGCGCACCAGCCTCCCGGGCGCGTTGGCGAAGCCCAGCGTCACCGCCGCCGGCTCCAGATCCAGTCCGAAGGCCGGGCCATAGCGGCCAAGCAGGTGGGCCAGGTTGCCGCCGGTGCCGCAGCCGGCATCCAGCGAGTCCAGCGCCGAGCCATGGTGTCCCGGCAGCCGATCAAGCCAGGCGCTGGCGATCGCCCGCATCCCGGCGTACCACCAGTGCTGATGCTCGACCGCCGCCATGATTGTGTACTCGGCTTGTTCCACCAGTCGCTCCGCTAAAACTGTCGCAGGTTCCGCAGAATATACCACAAATCGCTGACTCAGAATGAAAACCGCCTGGTTTGGGCTTAGACTGAGACCTTCAGGGTGGCTTTCGTGGGGCTTCTGGCAGGTTTTGGCGGGCGCGAGGCGCTACAATGCGAGCAGATTTTCCATCCTGGCAGCGCCGCCAGCCCTGCAATGCCGCATCACTTCAAGAAAGGACGAACTCTATGCGACAACCACTGCGAGCGGTTGGCATCACCGGATATGGCGTGTATGTGCCGCGCTACCGGATTGCCGCCCGCGAGATCGCCCGGGTCTGGGCTGACAGCGACGGCGCACTGCCAGTCACCACCAAAAGCGTCCCCGGCCCCGACGAAGATACCATTACGCTGGCGATCGAGGCCTGCCACAACGCGCTGGCGCGGGCCGCTGTCAGCCCGCAGGATCTGGCCGCCGTCTGGGTTGGCAGCGAAAGCCACCCCTACAGCGTCAAGCCAAGCGGCACCATTGTCGCCGAGGCAATCGGCGCCTCGCGCTGGATCAGCGCCGCCGACTGGGAGTTTGCCTGCAAGGCCGGCACCGAGGCGGTCAGCGCCGGGATGGGCCTGGTTGGCAGCGGGATGGCCGACTATGTGCTGGCGGTCGGCGCCGACACCGCCCAGGGCCGCCCCGGCGATGCCCTGGAGTACACCGCCGCCGCCGCCGCCGCCGCGCTGATCATCGGCCCGGCCGAGTCGGCGCTGGCGCGTATCGAGGCCACGCTCTCGTATGTCTCGGACACGCCCGACTTTTTCCGCCGCGCCGATCGGCCCTACCCGGTCCACGGCCAGCGCTTCACCGGCGAGCCAGCCTACTTCGCCCACATCAGCGCCGCATCGCGCCAGCTGCTGGCCGACCTGGGGCGAACAGCACAGGACTACACCTACGCCGTGTTTCATCAGCCCAACGTGAAATTCCCGCAGACGGTCGCCAAACAGCTGGGCTTCACGGCCGCGCAGTGCGCCCCCGGCCTGCTGGCCGGCGAGGTTGGCAACAGCTACTCGGCGGCGGCGCTGCTGGGCCTCGGCGCCACCCTCGATGTGGCCCAGCCTGGCGACACGATTTTCGTGGCCTCCTACGGCAGCGGCGCCGGCAGCGATGCCTACTCGCTGGTTGTGACCGACGCTATCGTCGAGCGCCGCAACCGTGCGCCGCTCACCGCCGCCTATCTGGCCCGCCAGACGCTGGTCGACTACGCCCTGTACGCCAAGTGGCGTGGCAAAATTGCAGTTTAGCTTCGGCACCTACCGGGGAGCATGATCCACGAAGGCCACGAAGAATCACGAAGTAAATATCGAAAAACCACAACCTTCCCCTCTCCAACGCATATGGAGAGGGGTGGACGCGGCAGCGGACGGGGTGAGGTCAATCCCTGATCCCAACCCATACATAAGGATACATCCATGCAAAAGGTATTTATCGCCGGAGCCGGCTGCACGCCGGTCCGTGAACACTACGAGCGCGGCCTGCTCGACCTGGCGCTGGCGGCGCTGGGTGATGCGCTGGACACGATTCCCGCCAGCCGCGTGGGGGCGCTGTATGTCGGCAACACGCTGGGCGATCTGGGCGCCGACCAGGGGCAGCTTGGCGCGTACATCGCTGATGCCGCCGGGATGGCGGGCTGCGAGGCGGTGCGGGTTGAGGCCGCCGGGGCCAGCGGCGGCGCGGCGCTGCGCCAGGGCTATCTGGCGGTGGCGAGCGGCCAGCACGAGCTGGTGGTGGTGCTGGGTGTCGAGAAGGTCACCGATAAGCTCGATGCCCACCTGCAGACCGCCCAGGCCCTCGGCCTCCACGGCGAGATCGAGGCCGCCCACGGTCTGACGACCACCGGCGCCTGGGCGTTGCTGATGCAGCGCTATCTGTACGAGCACGGCGTTGCCGCCGAGGCGTTCGCGCCGTTCGCGGTCAACGCCCACGCCAACGCCGTGGCGAACCCAAACGCGCTGTATCGCTTTCCGATCAGCCGGGCCAAGTGGGCGGGGGCCGCGCCGGTCGCCGCGCCGCTGAACATGCTCGACTGCCCGACCCTGGCCGATGGGGCGGCGGCGGTGGTGCTGGTCAGCGAGGCGCTGGCTCGCCGCTGGGAGGCCCCGGCGGTGCAGATCCTCGGCAGCGCGGCGGCGACAACCACCGTCGCCCTGGCCCAGCGCGCCGATCTGCTGGCTCTGGAGGCGGCGGCGCGCAGTGGGGCGCAGGCGCTGGCTCAGGCTGGCCTCAGCCGCGCGGACATCGACGTTCTGGAGCTGAGCGACCCCCACGGGATCACGGCGGTGCTGGCTCTGGAGGCGCTGGGCTATGCCGAGCGCGGCGCTGGCACCCGGCTGGCCGCTGAGATTGGCCGCGCCGGACGGCTGCCGCTGGCGATCGGCGGCGGGATGAAGGCCCGCGGCGATGTCGGCGGGGCCATCGGCGTCTACCAGATTGTCGAGCTTGTCCAGCACTTGCGCTCGTCCGAGGCGCAGGTGGCGCTGGCCCAGTGTCTGGGCGGCAGCGGATCCACGGCGGTCACCCATATTCTGAGCCGAGCATAGAACAAGGAGTTTTCGATGAATATTGCCAAACACTGGCGGCAAAACGGCGCCCGCTATCGCCTGGAGGGCCAGCGCCACCGCGATGGAACCCTGCGCTTTCCCGCCCAGTCGCTGCAACCTGGCGAGGCCGCCGCCGACTGGCAGCCCGAGCAGCTGGCGCGGCAGGGCGAGGTCTTCTCGTTCACCGTCCAGCGGGGCGGCGCGGCAGGCTTTGATGACGCGCCGTGGACCATCATCGCTCTGGTGCAGACCGCCGCCGGCCCGCTGGTCACCGCCCAGTTGACCGACTGCGCCCCCGACGAGGTGGCGATCGGCCTGCCGGTCGAGCTGGTGGTGCGGCGGATCGGCACACCCGTCGCCGATGGGCTGTTGGTCTACGGCTACAAATTTCGCCCGCGGCTGCTGATGTAATCCACGAAGGACACGAAGGACCACGAAGAATCAGTCAGGCGTGCCCTGAAGATATGTTCGTAAACCCATCCGAGGCTTGATGGACACCTAAAACGCGGGAGGCCACCGTAGATTTCGGTGGCCTCCCACGTTTTAGGTTCCGGCGTTGGGAACAGGGCTGGCTACTTCTGAACCTGCCAGGCGATCGGCAGCGAGCCTGACTTCAGCACATCGAGCAGCAGGGCGGCCTCTTTTTCTTGCTCGGCTTGAGAGCTGCTGCCGAATGTGATGATCCCCTCGCCGGGCAGCGTCCCGTTGATCATCGGCGACGACAGCACCCGCTGATCGACCACGATGCTCATTGGCTTGCCGATATTGGCTGCGGTAAACACTTCAAGCGCCCGGGCACCCTCCCCATCAAAAACAAAACCGACCGCCGGACGACCAGTTTGATCGGTGGTTAATGATACGGTATCGCGCAGCAGCTGGCTGTCCTTGGCAATTGTTTGGTAGATTGTTTCACACGACTCGCCGGCAAAGCCAGGTGTTTTACGCAGCACACGGTAGGTTGTGGTGCAGATCGGCGTGCCCTCTTCCAGATATTCGCCTTTCGGATCGATAAACTCAATCGATCCAGTGGCGGTGAGCAGGCTGGCGATTTCCTGCTCGTCGGCATTCGCCGATAGTCCAACCTCGATCATATCCGGGGTGCAATTAACCGTGAAAACCAGGTGCTTCTGCCTGTCCAGCCGCCGTTTAAACACGTCACAGGACATATCAACCATTGTCTGATCGATGGCCTGCGTTGGATCGGCTAGGATAAAGGTTAGTTGTTTAGGTAGCGGAGTTGGCTCAGCCGGGATCTGTGTGGACAGCGGCGTGGAAAAACTACAACTGGCCAGCACCAGCAGCAGGCCGATCAGGACAACTCGGCGCATTGGCGCTCCTCTAATCTACTCAGCAGCGCCGAGCAGCGCGGCCGGAATGGTAATCTCCAGCTCCTTGCCGATCACCGGCGGCATGCACAGGCCCTGAACGGTATTGCAGGTCATGTAGCTGACCGTGACCCGCTCGCTGAGCGGCGTGGCGCTGGCGGGCAGCGTGATCGGCAGCCGCAGCGTCACCGGGCCCTCGGGATAGATCAGCAGCGGCTGGCTGACGGAGATCGACTCGTCGGGGAAGGCTACGGCGTCGGTGCTCACCGGGCCGCGCGGGCTCAGCAGCGTCTGGGCGGCCAGCTCCAGCTGGGTTGGGCGGCCAAGCCCGCTGGCACCCTCCAGCGGCAGGTCGATGCTGTACAGGTGAAATCCAGGCTTCGTTGGCGTGTAGGTGGCGGCCAGGATCGGGTTGCCGCCGCTGTCGCGCTCTAGATCGAGCGAGACCGTCACGTTGCGCTCGGTCGCGTCGGCCAGATGCAGCCAGAGGGTGAAGGGTGGCTGGCTGGGCGCCGGGCTGGCCGTGCCGCGCATCGTCCAGAGTGCCAGCCCGCCAAGCGTGCCGACAATCAGCAGGGTGAGCAGTGCCAGGAACCCACGGGATTTGAGCAGTTGTTGCATCATGTCGCCTAAATATAGGAGGTAACGGATAGAAAAATCGCCTTCAACGGTGGCTGAGCTTGGCGAAGCCATATCCCGGCTTCGTCCTTCTTCGTGCCCTTCGTAGATGATTGCCCTCGGTAGCTGAGCATGTCGAAGCTACGCCCCAACTTCCTCGTTGACCCGCCTGATACTTTGCCAGACCTGAAACACCACCTCGGCCTCGGGGAACTCGCGGCGCTGCTCACTGGAGAGGGCGCTGCCAAGCCGCAGCATCCGGCCCTCGTGGTCGAGCGGGCGCTTGCCGACGACCGGCGCCGCCTCGGAGCGGGGCGCCGGCAGGTAGGTTTTGCCGAGCGGGACCGGGGTGTGAAACTGCCAGCGCCCCAGCGGGCCATAGTCGATCTGGAGCACATACAGGCTGAAGTAGTCCGGCTCGCGGCCCTCGCGCTGACACTCGGGGCAGCCGCCAACCGTCTCGGCATACTCGCGCGGCGACATGTCCTGCCTGGAGGCGCGGGCGACACAGTTCTCGCACAGCCAGATTCGCTGGTTGCTGACGGGGCCTTCGAGAATCCCCAGTCTGACGGCGGGCGAGCCGCTCTGATACAGCGTCTGCATAGCCCGCTCTTTCAGCAGATACAGCGACTGGGCGCGATCGCGGGCGCTCAGTGGCTCGCGGCTGGGCTGGCTGGCGGCGGCGGTATCGGTCTCATAAAACGTCGCCCAGCCATCCAGCCGCTGGACCCACTGGCAGAGACGGGCGATTGGTGGCTGATTATCAAGTTCAGTGATCAAAGATGCTCCTGGTTTAGTAGCTAGTAGCTAGCAGCTAGCAGCTTGTGAACGTTTAGGGCTTTCCAATACCATTGCTGGCTACTGACGCTTTAGTAGCTAGCAGCTAGCAGCTTGTGTTGAGATTTCCCAAATAGCTACTGACTCTCTTCCTTCGCCAGCCGCTGCAGCTCGTACAGCTTGGTCAGCGCCTCGATCGGCGTGAGCTGGGTGACGTCGAGCGCCTGGATGGTCTCGACGGTGGGCGACTTGACGGCGGCGAACAGCTGCATCTGTGATTTGCTGCTGCCGTTGGCGCGGCGCATCGCCTCGCGTCGCTGCTCCTTATCGCCCCGGCCCTCCAGCTCGGCTAGCACCTCGGTGGCCCGCTTGACCACCGCCGGCGGCATTCCGGCCATCTGGGCGACGTGGATGCCATACGAGCGGTCGGCGGCCCCGGCGACAACTTTGCGCAAAAACACCACGTGGTCGCCCTCCTCCGCCACCGCCATCGTCCAGTTTTGCACCCGTGGCAGGATGGCGGCCATCTCGGTGAGCTCGTGGTAGTGGGTGGCGAACAGCGTTTTGGCCCGCAGGCGCGGCTGATTATGAATGTACTCAACCACCGCCCGAGCAATTGACAGACCATCGTAGGTGCTGGTGCCCCGGCCAATCTCATCAAGGATGATCAACGATCGCGGCGTGCCGTTGTGCAAAATATTGGCGCTCTCGATCATCTCGACCATGAAGGTTGACTGGCCGGTGGCGATGTCGTCTTGCGCCCCAATGCGGGTGAAGATCCGATCGAGCAGGCCAATCTCGGCGTGGTCGGCGGGGACGAACGAGCCGATCTGGGCCATCAGGCCAATCAGCGCCACTTGACGTAAGAATGTGCTCTTGCCCGACATGTTCGGCCCGGTCAGCACCACAATCTGGCAGTCGTCGCAGTTGAACGAGATATCGTTGGCGGCGAATGGCTCGATCAGGCTTTGCTCGACCACCGGGTGGCGCCCGCCCGCAATGACCAGCGTATCGTCGTTGCGCAGGATCGGCCGCACGTAGCGGTTGCGCACCGCCACCTCGGCCAGCGTCGAGGCCACATCCAGCTCGGCGATGCTGCGGGCCAGCCCGAGCAGCCGCGGCCCCTCGGCGGCGACCTGGCGGCACACGGTCTTGAAGATCTGCCGCTCGCGCTCGTTGAGCGCCTCGGACGCGTTGAGGATCAGGGTCTCGTACTCTTTCAGCTCCGGCGTGATGTAGCGCTCGGCGTTGACCAGCGTCTGCTTGCGGATATAGTCGTCGGGGATGCGCGTGTCGCCGGTGGCCTTCGAGACCTCGATGTAGTAGCCAAAGACTTTGTTGTAGCTCACCTTCAGCGATTTGATGCCGGTGCGCGCCTGCTCCTTCGCCTCCAGCTCGTTGATCCAGCGCGAGGCATCGCGGGTCGCGTCAACGATGTCGTCGATCTCGCTGGAAAAGCCCCGCCGGATCACGTTCTCCTCCGAGCGGGCGTTGTCCCAGCTGCCCAGCAGCGCCGGCGGATCGGCGGCGATCGCCCGCTCAAGCAGGTCGCACAGGTCGCCGCACTGGTCGAGGTCGTCGGTCGCTGGCTGGCTGGCGTCCGGCGCTCGGTCATCATCATCAAAGAGATCATCGGCGTCGAACTCGCGCTCGTTCGTGGTGTCGGCGCTGTGGCTGGCGATTCGGCCGATGCCCTCGTGGCCCAGCAGCTGAAGCAGCTCGGGCATGACCCGCAGCGACTCGCGCAGCCGCACCAGATCGCGCGGCGTGGCGATGCCCTGGATCACCCGGTTGACGGTGCGCTCGACATCGCCAATGCTCTTGAAGATCGCCCGGATCTCAGCGCGCACCAGGGTCTGCTCGACGAACTGGGCCACCGCATCCTGGCGCAGCAGCAGCGGCTCCAGCTCAATCAGCGGCTGCGAGATCCACTGGCGCAGCAGGCGGGCGCCCATCGGCGTGCGAGTCTGATCGAGCACCGCGATCAGCGAGCCTTTGCGCTGGCCCGCCGCGCCCTCGGTCAGCTCCAGGTTGCGGCGGGTCTGCGGGTCGAGAAACATAAACGTGGCGGTATCATACACGCGCAGGCCGCGAATCTGGGCCACCGCATCGCGCTGGGTCTCGTGGAGATACTGGATCAGACCGCCGGCAGCGCGGGTGGCCAGCGGCTTGTTGTGCAGCCCAAAGCCATCGAGCGACTGGACGCTGAACTGCTGGAGCAGCGCATCGCGGCTGGTGCGGGCGTCCCAGTGCCAGCTAGGCCACTGGGTGACATTGCCCTGCAGCCAGACCGTCTCGTTGGCGCCCTCGATCTTGCGGGCGGTGCGCTCGTGGGGCAGCTGGCGCTCGCGCTCGGCCTTGCGCATCGGCGCCAGGTCCTGCACCAGCTGCTTGGTGCTGACCTCGATCCCCTCAGGCCGCAGCTCAGGCGCATCGGAGACCAGAATCTCGGCGGCGTTGAGGCGCACCAGCTCGCCCTCGAGCAGCTTGCTGGCCTCGTTGCCGGTCAGCTCAGTGGCGCAGAACTCGCCGGTGGTCAGATCGGCGTAGGCCAGGCCAATCTTGCCACGGTCGGCGATGATCGCCGCGAGATAGCTATTGCGCTCAGCCTTGAGCATCGTCGGCTCGGTCAGCGTGCCGGGCGTGACCACGCGCACAACCTCGCGCTTCTGAAGCGTCTTGTGGACCATATCGTCCATCTGCTCGCAGATCGCCACGCGGTAGCCACGGCCAACCAGCTGCTCAATGTAGTTATCGGCGGCGTGGTAGGGCACGCCGGCCATCGGGGTCTTGTCATCGCTGCCGAGGGCGCGCACGGTGAGGGTGATATCGAGAACCTCGGCGATCAGCTTGGCGTCATCGCCGAAGGTTTCGTAGAAGTCGCCCAGCCGGAAAAACAGAATAACATCCGGGTAGTTTTTCTTGATCGACAGATACTGCTGCCACATCGTCATCTTAGACACACTTCGCCTCACGTTCAGAGTAAATGCTCGTTCACAATGCTCAAATTATAGCATGAGGCGCTGAAGTTGAACAAGTGTGCTTGTTAGTGGCTAGTGATCAGTGGTCAGTGGCTAGTGATCAGTGGATTTAAAGATAGATCCGCTGTTCACTATGGCCAGGGGTTAGCGTTAATGTCTTGACTAATCACTGACCACTAATCACTAATCACTGATCACTAGCCACTGACCACTACTCGTCCTCGCTCTCCGCGATAATCGCCAGCGTGCGCATCACCAACAGGGCGTCCTGCTCGTCGAGATCGCTGGTCAGCGACGTGGCATCGCGCTCGCCGGCCCAGATCCGGCCAGTCGCCTCGCTGAGCCGCCAGCCGCGCTGCTCAACCGTGACGAGAATCTGCTCGACCTCGGCGCGCTGCTCGTCGTTGCCCAGGGCGACCGTGGCGATGGCCTGGAGCAGCGACTCGAAATTCTCCAGCACATCGGCGATCGACAGCTCGGCAGCGGACTCGTCGGACTCGGCAGCGGCGTGGGCCTGCTGGAGCAGATTCATAATGTGGGCGACGCGATCCTGCTCGGCGGCGCTCAGCGCATCGAAGATATCCTGGGCGGCCTCGGCGTCATCGCGGGCCATCGCGGCCCGAAAATCGTCGGGCAGCGCGGCGACCAGCTGCTCGGGGGTGGCGTGCTGCTGAAGCTGGACGAGAATCTGCTGAACCCGCTGCTGCTCGGCGAGCGGCAGTGCCGCCAGCGCAGCGCGAAAAGCCGGCTCGTCACCGCGTCCCAGCGCCTCCAGGACCGCCTCGGGCAGGGCGGCGGCTAAGGCCTGGGCCTGCTGTTCATGGTGGGTCATGGCGATTCTCTTTCTACTGATTGAATGGGCTGCGCGATCGGACACCCTGCGAGTGCATGCGATCGATTTTCCCCAGGTATTCTATCCCAAGCCCAATCGCTGTCAACGAAAAACGCCCGCCGCCACGCCGCCCCGCAAGGTTTTGCGCCAGCGGGGATATGCTATTATGGAAGGAACCGCACCCGCTGAGAAATTATTGATAAGGACTATCATGCTTCGTAGAGACATTGCCCGGACATACCAGTTGATGGAGGGGAACCTCGTTAAACGGTGGGTTGACTGTGCGCGCTCGCCGGGGGTCCAGGCGGTGGTGGTGCTGCGCTTTGGCCAGTGGCTGTATACCCAAAATACCGTCGTGCGGCTGCTCCTGACGATGGTGTATGTCGTGGCGAATTTCCTGATCAAAACCCTGTGGGGGATTGAGCTTGGCCGTAGGGCGCAAATTGGCGAGGGATTTTATATTGGCCACTTCAGTGGGATTTTTGTGGCGCCTGAGTCGAAAATTGGCAAGAACTGTAATATTTCCCAGGGCGTGACCATTGGAGTGTCCGGCCAGGGCGAGCGCCGGGGCTGCCCAACAATTGGCGACAATGTCTATCTGGCGCCTGGCGCGAAGGTGTTTGGCAGAATTACCATCGGCAACAATGTCAAGATCGGCGCAAATGCCGTGATCTATAGAGATATTCCCGATAACGCCACGGTTGTGCTCGACCCTGGCTATAAAATCATCTCAATGAGCGGTCAAAAAAGCAGCGAGTAGGCGCTAAGGTTACTCTCTGCGGCTCAACGCAACCTTTTGTGCGATGGGCGAGGTTCACTCCGGTCCGATCTCCCGCGTGATCGCTGTGTCAAACCCGCCCAGCGTTTTTCGACGGCGGAGCGGGCCGCGATTGAGCGCACCTGGTGCGTGTCCACTCCTGTCTGCCCTGCCACCATTATTTCCGCGCCCAGCCGCCTTTTCTCCGCCCCGATACTCTGGATACCCGCCGCGTTGTTCGAACCGCTGTATGCTCCGTTTACCACGCTGGCGGCCAGCCGTGCGCTCGTCCACCAGGGATTCAGCTATTGTGCCATTACCCTGGCATAGCCCTCTGCAATGCCTGGCATTGTTACTACGCCGTGGCCGGCGCTGGGCCGGGCAGGACGAACCCAACAGTCAGGCCGCCGCCGGGAGTTGGCTCGGCCCAGATCCGGCCGGCGTGGGCGACAATAGTCTGCTCGGCGATATGTAGCCCCCAGCCGGTTCCGCCGATCTGATTAGCCTGGGCGGCGGCGGTACGATAGCGCCGCTGGAAGATCGCCTGCAGCTCGTCCGTCGGCACGCCCGGCCCGCAGTCCTGAATCTGGAGCATAACCAGCGGTGGGGCCGCATCTGGGGTGGCCACGCTGATCTTCAAGTGGATGCGACCGGCGGTGGGCGGGGCATACTTGGCGGCGTTGCCCAGAATATTGCGGATTACCTGGGCGAGCTTGCCCTCGTCGCCGTCGATCAGCACCTGGAGCGGCGCATCGACCTGAAACGCATGGTAGCGATGGATCGTCTCCGCGTCATCGATGAGCCGCTCGACCAGCTCGACCAGATTGAAGCGCTGGCTGGTGAGCTCCATCTGACCGGTCTCGATCCGGGCCAGGTTGAGCAGATCGTCGCTCAGGACAATCGCCCGGCGGGCATCGGCCTCGACCAGCTCGGCGCTGGCGAGCAGCTCGCTGGCCGCGACACCCCGGCGGGCGCGGCGGGTCAGCAGCTGGGCTCGGCCATACAGCGCCGTCAGCGGCTGGCGCAGATCGTGGGCGGCGATGGCGATAAAGTCTTCCAGCAGCCGCAGGGCGTCCTCGCGCTGCTGCTCCTCCTCCTGGGCCGCCAGCTCAAACGCCAGCAGGTCGGCTAGCAGCCGGAACTCAATCAGCGTCGCCTCGGGGATGGCGGTGGGCTGCGGGTCGAGGGCGCACAGAGTGCCAATCGTCGTCCCATCGCGGCGGGTCAGCGGGACGGCGATGTAGCTCTCGATGCCGTAGATATGCAGGCCAGGGTGGTCGCGAAAGCGCGGATCCTCACTGGCGTGGGTGATCAGCAGAGGTGCGACCGCACCATTGACCACGCTTCAGTAGGTATTTTGTAGCTCAAGCTGATCGCCGGGCTTGAGGCCGAAGTCGGCATCATCAACCACGGCGCAGGCGGTCCAGCTCGTATCGGTGACGTGGGCCACCAGCGCAATGCGCAGCCCGGTGGTGCGCTGCAGCAGGCGCAAGATCGTCTCCATCATCGGGAGGCGCGACAGGGCTGTCATTGTTACAGAGGGCAGAGAGTTCGGCATTGAGGCTCCAAATAGCTGGGATGATCGCGGGAAATTCTGTGTATAAGTATATTATGCGCCTAAACCCAGGGGAAACCCCGGCCCAGCGCACTCAGCAGTAGAGATGAGCGTTTCCTCATCCTGCCAGCGGGTCCAATCAGCGCCAATCAGCGCGGCTGCCACCCGGCCAGATAGGCCGCGATCGCCGCCTCGAAGGCCGCCCCCAGATCGCCGCCGCGCCGAAACTGTCCGTTCAGCTCCAGCGTCACAAAGCCGTGGACCAGCGCCAGGGCGCCGCGGAGGGCCGCCAGGGCGTGCTCCGGCCCGGCCAGCCGCCCGATCAGCTCCTGTAGCGGCAGCGCCAGCTGCTCCAGCATTTGCTCGTCGGCCTGCTCGGCCGGTGCGATGGTGTTGAACAGCAGCGCGTAGCAGTGCGGGTTGGCCTGGGCGAAGGCGCGCTGGGCGCGAAAAACGGCCAGCAGACGCGCCGCCGGCAGGGTGGGCGCAGCCTGCAGTGCGCGGTCGAAGGCCTGGAAGAGCTGCTGGCTGGTCAGGGTGTTGACCGCCGCCAGCAGCGCGGTCTTGCTGGCAACGTGGCGGTACAGCGAGGGCGCCTTGATGCCCAGCGCCGCCGCAAGCTGCGCCAGCGCCAGCTGATCAACGCCGTCGCGCTCAATCAGCACCTGGGCCGTCTGGATAATCGCCGTGCGATCGGTCTGGGCTGGATAGGGCATAACTCACCTGCGCTAGAAGAATCCATGAAAAAACATCAAGCCATAGGTACGGCGGATTCGCGGTTCAACCGCCTGGCACCTGCGGGTCGGTGACTACCATGTGGTCTATGATATTAATCATACCGAACTCATGATAACACTCATCCGCGTCGGACATCGTCGTGAAGTACATCGTTGCTGTCGGGCCAATCGATGCAACCGCGCCCGCCAATGGCAGCACCCAGGCGCCAGCCTAGACCCGCGCCAGATGGGTATCCTTGAAGTGGGTTGGGTACTTCAGCCCATAGCCGACGCTGCGGTCCATCCCAATGTGGGCCAGCCAGATCAGCGCCAGCTGCAGGCCGAGCAGCCACCCAGCGCCGTAGCCGATCGCCGCCAGCGCCAGCGGCAGCGCGTAGGTGTGGAGCAGGTTGTACACCACGCTGCCCGTCGGCACGCTGATCAGATAGCCGAGCATGGCCAGGTCGGGCGCCAGCAGCAGCAGCGCAAACATCCACCAGCTAAATCCCTGCTGCGCGTAGACCGCCACCGCCACCCCGAAAAGCGCCAGCCCCTCCAGGTGCAACAAGACCTTCGCCAGGCTGATTGGGGTTGAGCGGTCGGCTGGCTTTGAGTTGATCGTTGACATGAGGCAATTCTCCATAAGACTAACATATTTAGTTATAAAGACTATTATAATTAGTTTTCACCTACATGTCAAGCCCTAGTACGATTCGTACCAGGGCTTATGCATTCTCGCTGTGAACAGGCATCATTGTTCCACGACATCAATTTTAGGGGTTCCAGGGGGATGCGATCCCCTGGGTGGATGGGACGGAAGGAAGGGGAATCACAGGAAACCAATGGCTGAATCGAGGACGTACAGGCCCTGTGATTCGCACAGGTTTGAAATGCAGGGCCGCGTTTGCCACGCCTCCGGCGGATAGCGGACTGTTTCCCGGCGGTGGTGAACTATTCACACAAAGGCAGTGCCTGCGCCTGTATACTCGTCACATCGATTACGAAATTCACAACCTTTGGAGGACATAATGAAATCGCTACGACTCTTTCCGAAACTGGTGATCGCCGTTGGAATTATCTTTGCGCTGGGCGGGCTGGGCACAGCGGGCGCCGGCATCTATATTCGCAGTTTCGTCGGCGAACAGCTGGCCGCCCAAAAAATTGTCACCCCAGACGACGCCACGATTCCCAACACAGCGGTGACGGGCATCGCCACCGCCCTGAGCATGGCCGACATTATTCAGCACCACGCGGGCGACAGCTCGAAGGGCTTATCGTATGCCGAGATGGGCCGCTTTGCCATCGAGAGCGGTGAGCCAGCCGGCACGAATAACGCCGACGAGGCCAAAAAAGACGCCAACGGCAAGCCGGTCGCCAACGCGGCCCGCACCACCCAGCTGACGGCCTCCGGCCTGGTGACCTCGCTGAGCCTGTCGGCAATGGCCATCGGCGCCTCCTACGGCGCCATGGCGCTCGGCATCGGCTTTCTGGTCCTGGGGATTGTGATTACCGGCCTGGGCTACGCGCTGCTGGGCCTGATCACCCCCGAGGTCGCCAAACGGTTTGGCCTCCACCCAGTGACCGCGTAAGCACACTGCGCTCAGCCAGACGTTTCTAAAAACACCAGCGGCCCTGCATCGGCGGGGCCGCTGGTGTTTTAGCCCAGCTGATCGATGGGCGAATACCGCGCAGCCTACAGCGCGGTATTCGCCGTCTCGCCTACTCCCGATCGGCCTGGGGCAACCCAAAGGCCTGGCGGGCCCAGGCGATCGTGCGCTGATAGGCAGCATCCTGGTTGACCAGCGGATGGTAGCCAAAATCACGCTGGGCCTTGGCGTGCGAGAACCAGAAATCCACGCAGGTCGAGGTCACTGTATAGCGTGTCAGCGAGGGGCGGCGTTTGCTGCGCGTGGTGCGGTGCCACAGCTCACTCACCAGCGCCAGGGCGTAGGCAAGGCGGAACGGCACTGGTCGGGTTGCCATCTGCATCCCTAACGCCTCGAGAATCGGCTGGAGAAAGAGGAAAAAGTTGCCTGGGTGAGGATCGACAATAAAGTAAGCCTCGCCAGCCAGTGGGCTGTCCAGCGTCAAATGTTTTTCAGCCAGCAGATGGGCGTGGGCGGCGTTCTCGACATAGACGTGAGAAAAGTGCGCGCTGCCACTGCCGAGGCGGGGAATCGGCCCACGCCAGCCAAACTTGACCAGCGCTGGCAGCCGATGGACATCGTTGGGGCCATAGACACCGCCCAAGCGCAGCGAGCAGGTTGCCAGCCCAGCCACGCCATTGGCGGCCAGGACCAGCTGCTCACCAGCCGCCTTAGTCGTGCCATACACATCAAGGTGCTGGCGCGGATACGGCAGCGTCTCATCACCATTGCGAATCGGCCGCCCATCGAACACAACATCCACGCTGCTGGTGTAGATCAGGCGGGGCACCTGCTGGGAGTGGCAGGCCGCGATCACGTGCCGTGGCCCGGCCACATTCACCTCGTGGAGCCACTGCACGCGACCCCAGCCCCAGTCCACAGCGGCAGCACATAGAAACACACTGCCAGCGCCGGCACAGGCGCGCTCGACATCGTCAGGCCGGCGCAGATCGCCGACGATCGACTCGACGTGCGGGTCGGGGTAGGCCATCAGGTCAAGCACGCGCACAGGCCGACCGGCGGCGAGCAGCTGTTCAACTAACGCCTGGCCAACAAAGCCGCATCCGCCAATCACCAGCGCCAGCGATCGCTCGGAACGCAGATCATCCATTGCTATCTCCAGTCCGCTCTCACCACAAGCGCGCCTGCAGGGCCTGTTCCAGCGTCGCAAAGGCGGGCAAAGTAGTCACATCGATGCCCGAGGCCACCAGCGTCTGCGCCACCTCCGGGTTGATACCGACCAGCACCGTCTGGGCGCCAACCAGGCGCGAGGCACTGATCACACCACTGAGCGCGCTGGCAATTGCGCTATCCACAAACGGAACCCCGGTAATATCCAGCAGCACGTGACGCGCCGACTGCCCGACAATCGCCTCCAGCACCCGCTGCAGCACCGTCGCCATCCGATCGTCATCGAGCTGGCCGACCAGTGGCACAATCAGACGACCGGTGCCAAGAGGGATAATCGGCACGCCCAACTGCTGGATCACCACCCGCTGGGCCTGCGTGGTGCTGATCAGCTGCTCCTGGGCGGCGGCGCGGGAGGCCAGCTCATCCAGCGCTGTCTGCAAGGTGGCCGTTCGCTCAGCGACCGTAACTTCAAGCTGGCCCTTGAGCTGTTGCAGATCGGCTTCACGGCGGCGGCCATCTTTGATCGCCTGGTAGAGCGTGGTGCTAAATCGACTTAGAACCACCACCAGTACCAGACCAACCGCCAGATAGCCGCCAACCACCCCGGCAATATTTTGGTCTTTGGGCGCGGCAAAGCCGGTTAGCGCGGGCGCAACCGATTCAAGGATTGCGGCACCAATAATCAGCGCCAGACTCAGGCCAAAGGTCGCCCACAGCAGCCGTCGTCCTGCCAGCAGGGCGCCGATCGTCATTGGCAGACTGAAGCCCAGCAAGGTCGCGCCGCTGGCATTGATCCCGGTTCCCACCACCATAACCCCTAAAAAGACGGTCAGCCCAAACACGATGGAAAAGACCGCCTGGCGAAATCGGTTGTGGCGCAGCAGCCATAGAGCCACAAAACAGGTGCTCAACAACAGCAAAGTCGCCCCAATAATCGCCAGTGCGCCAGTGCGACCAATCGGGGCCAGAAAAGCGATTGGCAGGATAGTAGTGGTTCCTAGCGCGTTACAGAGCAAAAGCAGTTGTAAGGTTTTCGCCTGCTGCTGGCGAACAGGATCGGGATAGGCCAACGTATTGAGCCAGTGGCGGAAAGAATTATTCATTCGGTGCCTTTGGTAAAACTGCAATCAATGCTGCGCTAAGTATACTCGCCAAATCGATATGTAAAAACACACCGGGCTGACAGCGCGTTGGCCCGGTGTGCTAGGGCAAGTGGTTACTTTAGCCGCTCACGCACATACCCTGCCAGCTCGTGGATTGCGATGCGCTCCTGGGCCATGGTGTCGCGGTCGCGCACGGTCACGGTGTCCGTCAACGCCGGATCGTCGCCGCGGCCGAGGGTATCGAAGTCCACGGTCACGCAGAAGGGCGTGCCAACTTCGTCGTGGCGGCGATAGCCCTTGCCAATATTGCCGGTGTCCTCGTAGAACACCCGGCCAATCCCGGTCGCCATCAGGCTATTTTTGATCGACTTGGCCTTTTCGACGATCTCCGGTTTGTTGCGGGCCAGCGGCAGCACCGCCACCTTGATCGGCGCCAGATGTGGCTTGAGCTTGAGCACGATCCGCTCGGAGCCATTCTCCAGCGTCTCTTTGGTGTAGGCCTCGGTCAGAATCGCCAGCACGCCGCGGTCGACGCCGGCCGACGGCTCGATCACAAACGGTACGATCGGCTTGTTGGTGTCGGGGTCGGGGATCACCAGCTTGGCCGTGCTGTCTTCGTTCGGGTCGACGTGCGCCGACAGGTTGTAGTCGGCCTGTGAGCGGGTGTGCGAGCCGAGATCGAAGTCGGTGCGGTTGGCGATGCCCTCCAGCTCCTCCATGCCGTGGGGGAAGCGGTAGAGGATATCGACCGTCGCCTTGGCGTAGTGGGCCAGCTCGTCCGCCGCCTGGTGGTAGGCCTCCAGGTTGTCGCTGGTCAGGCCCTGGTCGCGCCACCACTGCAGCCGCGCCGCCACCCACTGGCTGTGCCAGTCCTCGTCGCTGCCGGGCTGGACAAAGAACTCCAGCTCCATCTGCTCGAACTCGCGCACGCGGAAGATAAAGTTGCGCGGCGTGATCTCGTTGCGAAACGCTTTGCCGATCTGGGCGACACCAAACGGCAGCCGGCGCGAGGTCGAGTCGACAATGTTCTTGAAGTTGACAAAGATACCCTGGGCGGTCTCCGGCCGCAGGTAGGCGTACGAGCTTTCGTCGGCGATTGGGCCAACCGTGGTTTTGAACATCATATTGAACGGGCGCGGCTCGGTCAGGTCGCTGCCGCCGCACTTCTCGCACTTGCCATTCTTGACGTGGTCGGCCCGCCAGCGGCTTTTGCAGGTCCGGCAGTCGACCATCGGGTCGGTGAACGTGGCCTCGTGGCCCGAGTGGCGCAGCACCAGGCGGTGGGTCAGGATCGACGAGTCCAGGCCCTCGACATCGTCGCGCTCGTAGACGTTGGCCCGCCACCAGGCCGCCTTGAGGTTGTTTTTTAGCTCGACGCCCAGCGGGCCGTAGTCGTAGGTGCCTTGCAGGCCGCCGTAGATATCGGAGCCAGGAAAAATAAAGCCGCGTCGTTTACATAACGATACGAGTTCTTCCATTGATGTTGCTGGCATAGCTACCTCCCAAAAATAAAAATCAACCCACTGGCACCAAAAGCCACAACGGGATTGCTGCGTCAAGGCGCCTAAAACAATTCGTCCCCAGACAGCGTTGTGTGCTGTCTGGGGACGAATGATCATTCGCGGTTCCACCCCAGTTCTTCCGGCAGAAGCCCGAAGCTCTTTGGTATTTGGTTGTGTGGCTCCCCGTCGCCCTTCCCCCGTGTCGCATTCGTCAGGCTTCCACTGGCCCCGACTCGCTGTGACCGACTGCGGAGTACTCCTACGGTTCATCGCCAATGGCGGGATTATACCCTACTTTGCCGCAGCGGCGTGCGACCTCAGCCGGATTGTGCTACGCCGCGACGCCAACCTCGGCGGCATCCTCAGCCTTAGCCCGTGGGTGGGCCTTGTCATAGACCTTGTGCAGGCGATCGGTGCTGACCTGGGTGTAGATCTGGGTGGTCGAGATGCTGGCGTGGCCAAGCAGCTCCTGCACCGAGCGCAGATCCGCGCCGTTGTTGAGCATATGGGTGGCAAACGAGTGGCGCAAGGTGTGTGGCGTCAGATCGTGCAGGCCCAGCTGTTCGGCATAGCCCTTCAGGATCAGCCAGAAGCCCTGGCGGGTCAGGCGCTTGCCGCGATGGTTCAAGAACAACGCCTTCTCTTCTGGTGAGCGGCCAATCTGCCCCCGGCCCATATCCAGATACTCTTCCAGCGCCGTGGTTGCGGTGCCAGCGATTGGTAGCATGCGCTCCTTGTTACCCTTGCCGATACAGCGCACGTGCTGGGCAACCATATCCACATCGGTCACATTTAGCGCCACCAGCTCGCTAACCCGCATCCCGGTCGCATACAGCAGCTCCAGCATCGCCTTGTCGCGCAGGCCCTCGGGGCCATTGGAGGTCAGCGGCAGCTCCAGCAGTTCATCAACCTGGGTGACGGTGATGGCCTTGGGCAAAAAGCGGTCAACCTTGGGCGAGTCAAGATGCTCGGTTGGGTTAACAACCACAACATTTTCGGCAACCAGATAGTCAAAAAACGATTTGATTGCCGCAGTACGACGGGCTACCGTGGAGGTTGCATAGCGTTTTTCTTTGAGAAAGATCAAAAAAGACACGAGATCATCACGAGTGATTTCGCTCCACGTGCGCTGATTGCGCTCGTTGGTAAATTGGACAAACTGTTCCAGATCGGTGCGATACGCGGCGGTGGTGTTGGTGGAAAGGCCACGCTCGACGGTTAGATAGTCAAGAAATTGTTCAAGCTGCTGCTGCATGAGCATCCTCCAGCGGCGGGAGCGGTGTTTCCAAATTTTTCCCGCAGCGCCTATGGTAGCGCAAAGGATCGCTTATGTCAAAGTCGGAAAATGGGAAGACAGGTCTTGTGTGTTCTCCCATGAATCGTTGGTTGCTTTTGATTCGCCACCACCACCCGCACGCGGGTACCCGCCCTCCGCCGGAGGGCGGGTACCCTTTGGGCGTCAGGGGGTTTTCATCCTGGGCACCCTTTGGGTAACAACCCCCTAAAATGGAGTTTATGAATAGATTGTACTTAGTGGATCAATCCGATGCGACTCACAATCGAGAACGCTCATGTTCTGAACGGGAAGCGGTTCCGGTTGGCTGAGACGGACGACTAGACCAGCTCTACGGGCTTCTCACGGGTGTTCGAGATCGCACGGACCTGCGTCATCAGACGGGCGAAGTTCTCGTGGTTGAGCGACTGTGGGCCGTCGGAGTGGGCGCGGTCGGGATCGTGGTGGACCTCGATCATCAGGCCGTCGCCACCAACCGCCAGGCCGGCCAGCGCCAGCGGCTGCACCAGGTACCACTTGCCGGTCCCGTGGCTGGGATCGACGATCACCGGCAGGTGTGAGCGCCGCTTGGCCACGGCCACCGCGTTCAGGTCGAGGGTGTTGCGGGTGGCGGTCTCGTAGGTGCGGATGCCGCGCTCACACAAAATGACGTCGCGGTTGCCGGTGGCCAGCACATACTCGGCCGCCAGCAGCCACTCCTCGATGGTCGCCGAGGGGCCGCGCTTGACCATAATTGGCTTTCCGGTGCGCCCGGCCTCCTCCAGCAGCGCGAAGTTCTGCATATTGCGGGCGCCAATCTGAATAATGTCGGTGTAGCGGGCGACCAGCTCGACATCGCGGGTGTTGAGAGCCTCGGTGATAAAGGGCAGGCCGGTCTCCTCGCGGGCCAGCGCCAGCAGCTTCAGGCCCTCCTCGCCCAGGCCGCGGAAGGCGTAGGGTGAGGTCCGTGGCTTGAAGGCGCCGCCACGCAGAATGTGGGCACCCGCCGCCGCCACCGCGTGGGCGGTCGAGAGAATCTGGGCCTCGCTTTCGACCGAGCATGGGCCGGCCATGATCACCGCCGATCCGCCGCCGATCTCCAGCTTGCCAACGCGGACAATCGTGTCGTCGGGCTGAAACTCGCGGGCGGCCAGCTTGTAGGGGCGGGTGATCCGCAGCGTCGAATGGACCCCGCTCATCGACTCGACCTGCTCCGAGAGACCCTCGGGAATCTTGGCCCCGACCACCGCAATCACGGCGCGCTCCTCGCCCTCCCACGGGTGGCCTTTGAGATCACATTCCACCAACCGCTCCAACACCGCCGCCCGGTCCGCTGCATCAGCGGTTGCTTTCATCACGATAACCATAGCGTTTCCTCCAAAACCAGAGATCGACAGGCCCACCGACACCTCAGCCGCTGGTGCAGCTGGCCGGGCTACATGGCCTGAAAGGCCGACAGTTCGAACATGGCTGGTTCCTTGGCGCGTTCAGGGCGCAACCGGGCAGCATCGCCCAAGTAACAATGCACTATCTCGGCGGACTTACGGGTGGTATTCCATAGCAACATCACCCGAATACACCGCGGCAAACTATCGGGAACATACATCTCGTGGCCACACAGCAGCGCCAGGTCGGTCCAGCCGATCTGCCGGGCGGCCAGGGCCGGAAACTGGGCGGTCAGATCTGGGGTGGTGGTAAAGAAAATACAGGCCACATCCTCCAGCTCGATTGCGTTTGCCGCCACCACGCTCAGAAGCAGCTCACGGGTCGCTGCCAGAATCGCCTCAGCTGTATTCTCCAGCGCCACGGTTGCGCCACGAACCCCACGACATGCCAACATAGCAACCTCCAGGTAAAACAAAAGCGCGGAGCTTTTCGCTCCGCGCTGAAGGGTGGTTATTTTTCTAGGTAAGGCTAATCCTTCGCGGGCAGCGACAACTGATGGCAGCAGCTAAAGTAATAGCTGTCGTAGACGAAGGTCATCAGGTTGGCGCTGTTCAAGCAAATCATCGGATTAAGATCCTTAATATCTTATTGCGGCGCAGTCTAGCACACGCCGCGATTACCGTCAAGCGCTAGGAGAGCAGGGCCTCGGCATCAATGATGGTCTGGGCAATATCTTTGAGCTTGACCCGTTTCTCGCGGGCGCGCTGGCGCAGACGCTCGTAGGCATCGTGCTCGCTGATATTGAGCCGCTGCATCAGAATACCCTTGGCGCGCTCAACCAGTTTGCGGGCCTCCAGCGACTCGTGCAGCGACTCGACCTCCTCGCGCAGGGCCTTGATCTCAGCAAAGCGGGCCATCGCAATATCGATCGCCGGCGTCAGCGCCTCGGGGGCGACCGGCTTGACCAGGTAGCCCAGGGCGCCGGCGCGCTCGGCCTTGCGAATGGTGTCGCGGTCGGTGAAGGCGGTGACCATAATAATCGGTAGCGGGCGCTCGGCATAGATGCGCTGGGCCACCTCGGTGCCGTCCATCTCGGGCAGCTTGATATCTAGAATTGCCAGGTCGGGCTGGAACCGCTGGGCCATGTCAAGGGCTTCGGTGCCTGTCCGTGCGACTCCAACAACAATAAAACCCAGTTCGGCCAGATTTTCTTCCAGCGTTAAGGCGACAAGATCATTGTCTTCAGCAAGCAGAACGCGGATTGAGGTGCGAGTCTCATCGGACATAATGTACTCCGTGACTTGGCGACGTGTGCAAATATCTTAACATACTTCTGGGTTCATAAGAATACACTATTTTCTTATAGCACGTAATTTGCCAAGACTTAACGTAACCCCCGTTGGGGATTATCCCCTTAACCATTAAATTAAAGTGTATGGATACCGTAGTTAACCGTAGGGGCTGTGGATTTGTGGGTGAGTAGCGGTTCAGCCCTTTGTAGATGCATGATTCGGCTGGGGATACATGTGGGATAGACTCTGACATTACCCCCATGCCTGCTGGAGCATCGCCAAATCCACCATGTTTCTCAACAAAACATCAACATTTCGCGGCCGTTCGTATCCCCATGTTACAAAGTTGTCCACACTTACCATAGGGTTATCCACATTTTGGGGATAACTGCTGCCGGAATTAGTGAATTTTGCGGCGATCGCACTAGATATGCTATAGATCCATGGATGATCTGTCCTAGATATAGTTTTCCCCAAGTTGGGATGAGATGTGGATAACTGGGCGATTTTACGGCAAAGTGTAAAGCAAAGCCCATCGGCGAGGCGATGGGCTTTGGCGTAAATTGCGCGGTGATTTCTACGGCTCAGCAGCTGGATCGGGCTCGATTGAGTCGATAAATTTGCGGAAGATCGATAGCTCTTCGTCATCTTTGGTCGGCGATGCTTCCGCCTCAATCTGGGCCGTGGTGGTGGGCAGCTCGTCGCTTTCGTCCTGCTCGTCCATCAGATGTCCAAGCTCGTCCATCACGTGTTTGGCGACAAAGATTGGCACGTCCGCCCGCACCGCCAGGGCAATCGCATCGCTGGAGCGCGAGTCGAGCTCAAGGGTCTGGCCGTTCAGCTCAAGGTGGATCTGGGCAAAGAACGTGCTGTCGTGGAAGTCGTTGACCACGACTTCGCGGATCTTACTGTTCAGCATGGTGATGGCGGCCAGCAGTAAATCATGGGTCATCGGGCGAGGTGGTTCGTGACCTTGTACCGCTAAAGCAATCGCATCGGCCTCGAATGGCCCAATCCAGATCGGCACATAGCGACGACTGTTGATCTCACGTAGAACCACAACGCGCTGTTGGGTCAGCAGGCTGAAACGAATACTGTCTACTTGTACGCGGATCATTATAGTGACCTTTCTACGCACGATGTCGTTTGTATCAAGTAAGCGCCATACGTCGATGGCGTCGTTTAATCTTACCACGCGGCTCTACGCAGCGTCAACCTCTTATGTCATGATAGCAGGGCTTGCTGCCGGGCGATAGGCTTGCTGGCACATTGTTTGCCCTGGGCGATTTCATGCACAATATGTGCCGCGCATTATGTAGATAGGAGAGCATTGTATGTCTGATGAAAAACGCCATACCCGCGATGATGATCCGGTTGATAAGAATTTTGCCCTCGATCCGCAGCGCCCGCATGTCCCCGAGGTCCAGCCAGATACGTTCCAGCCCGATGTGCAAAACCTCACCGATATGGCGGCCCGCCCAGGCAATGAGTTTCAGGACGCTGCGGACGAGCGCGAGGACGACGCTCAGCGCCAGCACATTCTAGAGAAGAAACTGGCTGAGTAGCCCCTACTCGCCCTGCCCAACCGCCGCCGCCACCGAGCTAAACCCATCGCGGCGCAGGAGCGCGGCCAGATCGCGGTTGATCGTGCTTACCAGCCTGGGGCCAGCATATACCAGCGCGGTGTAGATCTGCACTGCGCTGGCGCCAGCCCGGATGCGCTCGTAGGCCGTCTGGCCGCTGTCGATGCCGCCAACGCCGATGATCGGCAGCTTGCCAGCGGTGGCGGAGTACAGATAGCGCACCGTTGCCAGCGCCCGATCGTGCAGCGGTGCGCCGCTTAGTCCGCCGGTCTCGCGCTGCTGTGGTGAGCGCAGATTGACCCGGCTGACGGTGGTGTTGGTGGCGATCAGGCCATCGACCCCGGTGGCCAGTGTAGCCCCGAGCGCGGCATCTAGCCCGCCGCCGTCCTCGTCGGGAGAGAGCTTGACGAACAGTGGTGGTGCGGCGCGGCCGAGGGTGCGGCTGAGCGCGCCGCGCTCGGCCTGAATGGCCTGGAGT
>JACCRK010000410.1 GCA_013813565.1 Herpetosiphonaceae bacterium | reverse complement strand
GGTCGAAGCCACATGACAGGCTTCGACCGGCTCAGCCAATGGTGCCACCCCAACCGTCACCGAACCCTCACCACGAGCTGCTAGCTACTAACTGCCAGATCCGGCCCAGCGATACCCAGCACATAGCGGTCGGTGTGCAGATACTGGCGCGCCGCCGCCTGAATCTCCTCCAGCGTCACCGCACCGACAATCGCGGGGAAGCGCTGAATGTAGTCCAGCCCCAGATTGTAGCGCTCGATCCCCAGGAGCATGCTCGCGATGCCGCTGTTAGCCTCCAGCCCAATCGCCATGCTGCCGGTCAGATAGGCCACTGCGTCCGAGCGCTCCTCCTCGGTGATGCCGGACTCCAGCAGACTCTCGATCTCCTCGTGGATGCCGCCCAGGGCTTGGTCAATGCTGGCCGGATTGACACCGGCCGAGATCAGCCATGGCCCGGCGCCCAGCTCCGCATCGAGGCGACTGGTGGCATAGTAGGCCAGTCCCTGCTTGTCGCGCACATTCTCGCCAAGCCGCCCCATCAGGCCGAGCTGTCCCAGCACCAGGTTCCCCAGCATCGCCGCGTAGTAGTGGGGATCGGTGCGGGCCACCCCCGGCACCGCCCAGACGATATCCGACTGGGTTTTGCCGGCGATCACCACCTCGCGGCGCTGAGCGCCGGCCGGGGGCTGGACGGTCGGTATATGCTGCGATGGCGCCTCGCCAACGCCCTGCCAGTCACCAAACCAGCGCTCGATCGCGGCCAGCGCTGCGGCGGGATCGATGTCGCCGACCACGGCGATCGTGGTGCCCGCCGGGTGATAGCGGCTGGCAAATCCCGCCAGATCGGCGCGGGTGATGCCGGGCACGGTGTCCAGCGAGCCGCTCGGCTGGCGGCTGTAGGGGTGCTCCGGCGGATAGAGCAGCTCGCGGACAGCGCGGGCGGCCATCGAGCGCGTATCCTGCTCCTGCTGCTTCAGCCCGGTCAGGAACTGGGTGCGCAGCCGCTCGATCTCCTGATCGGGGAAGGTTGGGTGGCGCAGCATATCCGCCAGAATCTCCAGCACCAGCCCCAGGTCTTCGCTGAGCGCCTTGGCTCCAAACGAGGTGGTGTGGCGGCCGGCGCTGGCGCTGACGCTGCAGCCACGCTCCTCGGTGGTGTCGGTGATCGCGTGGAAGCTGCGGTTGGCCGTGCCGCGCATCAGCGCTGCCGCCGTGAACACCGCCAGGCCACTCTGGGCGGCCGCCTCGTGCATCTGGCCCAGACCGACCTCGCCCTGCACGCTGACCGTCGGGCTGCTGGGGTTGCGCTGTAGCAGCACGGTGATGCCGTTGGGCAGGACGTGGCGCCAAGGCGTGCTGTCAGCGGGAGCAGATTCGGCTGGCTCGGTATAAAACCAAAGCTTTTTTGAGCGATGCAGCTCAGGCGAGAAGGCCGCAATCTGGGTCGCCGACCCCGCGCCGCCGCTGCCCTGGGCCGTGGGGATGAAGTGGCCGACCGTGCGCCTGGTGGGCGCCAGATAGTGCTGGGCGACGCGCTGCACATCGGCGGCGCTGACGGCGGTGATATCGTCCAGCAGGGTGTCGATGCGCTGATGGCTGTCGAGAGTCTGCCACATGCCCAGCATCATCGCCTGGTTGGTGATGCGCTCGGTGGTGTAGACGATTTGCGCCCGCATCTGGCGCTGGATCTTGGCCAGCTCGGCGGCGCTGACGGCGGTGTTCTGCAGCTTTTCGATCTCGATGTAGAGCGCCTGCTCAACCTCGGCCGGGGTGCGGTCGGGACGGACGGTGGCGCTCAGCTCGAACAAAAACGGGTCGAGCGTTGGCATAAACGATGAGCCGGCATTGGCCGCCAGCTCGCCCTCGACCAGCGACCGATACAGCCGGGCCGAGCGATTGGTCTGGGCGCCGCCGCCGAACAGCGAGGGCGATTTCGCGCCCGACATCACCGCATCCAGCACGGTCAGGGCGGCCCAGTCCTTTGAGCGGGCGTCGGGGGCGTGGTAGGCGACCTGCACCACCGCCGCC
Organism: Herpetosiphonaceae bacterium; assembly: GCA_013813565.1. Classification (GTDB taxonomy): domain Bacteria; phylum Chloroflexota; class Chloroflexia; order Chloroflexales; family Herpetosiphonaceae; genus JACCRK01. The sequence goes on along the minus strand of JACCRK010000410.1, from coordinate 1,115 downwards.
GCGCCTGGGCGCGAGACGACCACCCGGCGCTCGCCCTGCTGCTCCGGCTCCTCGCCGCGCACCTCAGGCAGCGGCGGCCCGGCGGGGATGGGGCCGTACAGCTCGTGGACGCGCTCGATCACCTGCTGGGTGTTGAAGTCGCCGACCAGCACCAGCACGGCGTTGTTGGGCGCATAGTAGGTCTTGTAGTGAGTGTACAGATCCTCGCGGGTCATCGCCCGCAGATCGCTTTTCCAGCCGATCACCCCATTGCGGTACGGGTGGACCTTGAAGGCCGTTGAGCGCAGCTCCTCGTCCAGCCAGAACATCGGGCTGTTCTCGTTGCCCTCGCGCTCGGAGATAATCACGGTGCGCTCGGAGGCCACCTCGGCGGGATCGAACATCGAGTTCACCATGCGGTCGGCCTCGATCGCCATGCCCAGATCGAGCCGATCGGCGGGCAGCGTCTCATAGTAGGCGGTATAGTCGATCCAGGTGAAACCGTTGAATGTGCCGCCGTTGCGGGCGATCGTGGCGTCGAAGGCGCCCTTGGGCATCGTCGGGGTGCCCTTGAAGAGCATATGCTCGCACCAGTGGGATATCCCCGAAATGCCGACGCGCTCGTTGCGCCCGCCGACCTTATACCAGATCCAGCAGGTCGCGATGGGGGCGGTGTGAACTTCGCGGGTCAGGACAGTCAGGCCGTTGGGCAGGTGGTGGATATCGGTTGAGAGAGGCATTGGTACTCCTTCACAGCAGGCAACTAGTTAATTATAGCCCGAATTAGCCCTAAAGTGCAGTAGATCATGGGTGGGGTTCTGGGGTCTTTGGGAGTACTGTTTTTTAGGTCAGGCGCAATCACCCTGGGCCGATTAAGTTGCTATAATCCAATTAAATGCCGAGGAATCTACCGATGCTACACTGTTATGGCACTGGCTGCCCTTTTAAAGACGACTGCTATCGCGCAACGCAGCCATCGCCCGGCCGGGATGCCTTTGGCGCGCTGCCGTACTCGGTCGCCACCAACTCCTGCGAGCACTTCGCCACAAATATCCCCGCCGAAGGCCTGATCCGCGAGACGGCCTACTATCTCTGGGAGCGCCGGGGCCGTCCGGAGGGCTGCGCCGACGAGCTCT
>JACCRK010000391.1 GCA_013813565.1 Herpetosiphonaceae bacterium | reverse complement strand
CACTGGGCCTCGACCTCGTCGCGGCGGGTGAAGAGGGTCGGGTCGCCAAGCATCGCGTCGAGCAGCAGGCGCTCGTAGGCCTCGGGCGCGGCTACGCCAAACGAGGCGCCGTAGCGAAAGTCCATGTTGACCGGGTGGATCGTCATGCGCTGGCCGGGCTGCTTGGCGCTGAACTTCAGCGAGATCCCCTCGTTGGGCTGGATGCGCAGGGCCAGCACGTTGGGCTGGATGTCGTCGCGGATCTCGGGGAACAGCAGCAGGGGCGGCGTTTTAAACTGAATCGCGATCTCGGTGACACGCTTGGCCAGCCGCTTGCCGGTGCGCAGATAGAACGGCACGCCCGCCCAGCGCCAGTTGTCGACCTCGAACTTGAGCGCGACAAACGTCGGGGTCCGCGACTCCGGGCTGACGCCTTTCTCCTCGGTGTAGCCGGGCGTAGCCTCGCCGTTGATTGCGCCGGGTCCGTACTGGGCCCGCAGCGTGTTGCTCGCCACCTCGGCGCCGCGAATCGGGTTGATCGCCTGGAGCACCTTGACTTTCTCCCCGCGCACGGCGTCGGCGTCGAAGCGCACCGGCGGCTCCATGGCGGTCAGCGAGAGCAGCTGCATCATATGGTTGGTGACCATATCGCGCAGCGCGCCGGCCTCCTCGTAGAACCCGGCCCGGCTGCCGATGCCCAGGCTCTCGGCCACCGTGATCTGGACGTGGTCGACGTAGTTGCGGTTCCAGATTGGCTCAAAGATGGTGTTGGCAAAGCGCATGACCAGCAGGTTCTGGACCGTCTCCTTGCCAAGATAGTGGTCGATCCGGTAGACCTGGCTTTCGTCGAAGGCCCGGCTGACCAGCGCGTTCAGCTCGCGGGCCGAGTCCAGGTCGTGGCCGAACGGCTTCTCAATGATGATGCGGGTCCAGCCGCTCTCGTGCTGGCTCAGCCCCGACGTCTGCAGGTTGCTGATCACATCATCGAACAGCGAGGGCGGGATGGCCAGATAGAACAGGCGGTTGCCGACAGTGCCACGGGTCGCATCGATCTCGTCCAGCTTGGCGGCCAGCGTCGTGTAGACCGCCTGGTCGCCGAACTCGCCGCCGACCCAGAACAGGCCCTCGGCAAAGTTGTCCCAGACCTCGGCGTTGAGCGGCTGCACCCGCGAGTGCTGCTCGGTCGAGGTGCGCATCTCGCTGCGAAACTCGGCGTCGCTCCACGGGCGGCGGCCAACGCCAACCAGCGAGAATCCGCCGGGAACCATGCCCTCACGCGCCAGATTGTACAGGGCCGGCAGCAGCTTACGTGAGGTCAGGTCGCCGGTCGCCCCAAAAATCACCACGGTGCACGGCTCCGGTGTACGGGCGATCCGTAGCCCTTGACGCAATGGATTTGGTTGATGCATAAAATCTCCTAGAGCAAGGCCTTGAGGGTGGAGAATGGGGAGCGCTGCCGGCAACGTCAGGGTCTGAATGGCCTCCGTGTTTCGAGTATAGCACGGTTTCAGGGCGCTTCCCCGTCGTCGGGCGCAGCCTGATCCGGCTCGACACAGCGCGGCAGATGCAGCGTGAACGTTGAGCCTGCGCCGGGCTGGCTTTCGACCGTAATCTCGCCGCCCATCAGGTGGCACAGCCGCCGGCACAGCGCCAGGCCCAGGCCGGTGCCGCCGTACTTGCGGGTGGTCGAGGCATCGGCCTGGGTGAACTCGCGAAACAGCCGCTCGATCTGCTCGGGGGCGATCCCAATCCCGCTATCGACCAGCTCAAATATCAGGTAGGCGGGCAGGGTTGGGTGGGGCGCGACGGTGAGCTGAACGGTGCCGGACTCGGTAAACTTGGCGGCGTTGCTCAGCAGGTTGAACAAAATCTGGCGCACCTTGGTGACATCGGCGACCATGGTGCCGATCCCAGGGGCACAGCGAACGATCAGCTGATTATGGTTTTTGGTAAACAGCGGCCGGGTGATCGTCACGACGCTCTCGACCAGCACACTCACCGCAAACTCCTCCAGATCCAGATCCATCTTGCCCGCCTCGATCTTCGAGACATCCAGGATGGCATCAATAATCGTCAGCAGGTGGCGCCCGGCGGCCTGAATCTTCTGGAGATCGCTATCGGCGTGCAGGACACCTGCATCGCGCAGATCATCGAGCAGCAGCTCGCTGTAGCCAATGATCGCGTTGAGCGGCGTGCGCAGCTCGTGGCTCATAACGGCCAGAAACCCGTTCTTGGTAGCATTCATGGCCTCGGCGGTCTCCTTGGTGCTGCGGAGCTGGGCGATCTCACGGGCGTTCTGGAGCTGCTGCTGGGCGAAGCTGACAATATGCTGCACCAGCTGCATCACGGTTTGCAGGCGCTCACTGCTGAGCAGCGGCACCTGGGCCAGCGCGGCGGCATAGCGCCGTGGCTCAACCCCAAGCTGCGTCAGGGCCGCCGCATGCCACTGCCGATCGAGCGTCTCGAGCGCCAGCAGATTGCGATTCTCAATCGTGCCATGCACCTGCCCATCCACGATCACCGGAACCACAATCCAGACCATGCCGCCGTGATGCCGGGCGATCACCGGCTGCTGCGTGCTGATCGCCTCGGCCCGCGCGGCGATCATCTCGGCGCCAAAGTGCTGCCAGCCATCGAGGGTCCCCAGCAGGGCATACAGCGAGTCGGCGGCGGTCAGGGTGGCCTGGAGGGCGTGAAACTCACGAAAGCGGGCGCCATCGAGAAAGTGATCAAGGCCCAGGCCGGCGGTGCACTGGAGGTCAAAGGCAATCTCGGTGACCCGACAGACGCTGGCGAGCAGATCCCAGAAACGGTTGGGCGGCAGCAGCTCAAAGATTGGGGGCGCTGGCCGCTGCAGGTGGGCCAGGTGGGCCTGCGCATGCGCTGGGGTGGTCTCATCGGCGGCCAGGTAGGCCAGCGTGGTAATGTGGGCGCTGCCACCGGGTCGGCCATACAGGCGCAGTCCACCGGTGTTGATCGACGCAAAGCGGACGGCGAAGGCAGAAAACGGACCGCGCTCGCCACGCTCAGGGCTAAACGCATAGGCCGGCGTGATGATCCACTGATCGATGTTGCGCCACTGATTCTGGTCATCAAGGAACTGGACGGCCAGATCGGTCCACCAGCCGCCGTCGACAAACAGCGGGCCGTGCATCCAGTAGAGCGTGTTGAGCCGGACTGGCGTCGGAAACCACAGCGCATACCAGTCGGGAGTGGCCTGCTTGTGGTGCTGAAAGGTGTCGAACCAGCGGCTAAAGTCGCCGGCCTCCGGCCCTTCAAGCAGAAACGCCACGTCTGGCACGCCATTGCCCTGCGGCTGCGCGACACTGCATTCAACCGTGACCCCAACAGCGTAGCTCTTCAGGATCTGCGCTGAGGTGGCTTTGATGCTCGTATGGTTCATCGTGTTTCTCTGCTGCAAAATCAAGCGGCTTTTTGGAAATGAGCCAGGTGGATGAGCGCCCGCGAATGCGCCCATCCCGCGTCACTACGCCTGCGTGCTGTGGTGCCAGTGCACCTCCGGCAGCTCGCGCAGACGCTGGGCCGCCGCCTCGGCGGTGAGATCGCGCTGGGCCTGGGCCAGCATCTCGTAGCCAACCATAAACTTGCGCACCGTCGCCGAGCGCAGCAGCGGCGGATAGATATGGGCGTGCAGGGTGTGGTGCTGGTGCTGCCGGCCGTCGGTGGGGGCGTTGTGCCAGCCCATCGTGTAGGGAAACGAGGTGCTGAATAGATTATCGTAGCGCACCAGCGTCCGCTGAAGGATCTCGGCCAGCGAGTCCCGCTCGTCCGGCACCAGCTCGGGCAGGCTCTGCACC
>JACCRK010000370.1 GCA_013813565.1 Herpetosiphonaceae bacterium | reverse complement strand
CGTCTCCTGAGGTGCATTCAATCCGCATCAACCAACTGCCTGCGCAGGTAGAACATTTCTTTGGTCGGATCCAGGCGCGGCGGCAGCTGATCGAAGCGCTGGTCGAGCAGCGGCCCACCGTTGGGATTATCTGTAATTTCTATGGGATGGGTGGCATTGGCAAAACGGCCCTGGCGGTGTGGGTGGCGCACGCGGTGGCTGAGGTTTATGATGGGGTGATATTCATTGAAATGCAGCATTCCTCGGCGACCCAGCCCTGCAGATTGTCTGCGGCGCTGCAACAGGCAGTGCGCCCGTTTCTCGGCTACCACGCCTTAGTGCCCACCGATCCAGAGGAGTTAAGCGCGATCTATCGGCAAATGCTGCATGGCCGCCGATTTCTGGTTGTTTTAGATGACGTCGGAGATCTGGCCACGTTGCGGGCCTTTACCCCGCCCGCAGGCTGTGCGCTGCTGACAACCTCGCGGGATCGACTGCTGATTGATCCACCAGCCAATGCCTGGGATGTGCCGACCCTGCAGATTCAGGATGCCCAGGCACTTCTGCTCAGCCGCGCACCCCATCTGGAGCATGATCCGCTGCTTCCGACCCTGCTTGAACGCTGTGATTACCTGCCGCTGGCCGTGCGGCAGGCCAGCACTATTCTGGCGGAGCAGCCAAGTCTTTCCCTGGCGCGCTACCTTATGCGGCTGGACAGTGCGTTGTACCGCACCGCTGCCTTCCACCATGCAGATCAGGATGTGTACGATATTCTTGGGAGAAGCGACGCCCAGCTGGCCCTGCAGAATCCTGGACTGGCCACCCGCTGGCGTATGCTACATATCTGCCCGAACGAATTTCCCGCGAGTGTTGTTGCGACCATTTGGGCTGAACCGGATCCGTATATCCTCGAGGCCCAGCTAGCCGAGCTGCGCCGGTTCTCGCTGCTCCGCTACGACTCAGCCACCCAGCGCTACAGACTGCCACGCCTGCTCCGTGATATTGCCCACGATCGCTGCGATACGCTTGCTCGAACAGTGGCGCTTGAGCGCTACGCGGCCTTTTTTCAATGCTTGAACGTCTATACGCACGATCTGATCGATACGCCAGCACAGACGATCTACGCCATGGCCGTATTGCAAGAGGTGTGGCCAGATTTGCTGGAAGCCAGCGAGTATCTGCAGCGGCGCAACGGCATGCCCAGCAGCGGGGCGGAGAACGATCTGGTTGGCCCGGAAGTTATTCGGGCCATTCGACTCCACTTCAATCAGCTTACCTGCCTCAGCTGACGCCCACGCCGATCAAACGTGCCTCCAGCCCGGCGGCGGAACGAAGCGCGGAGGAATGTGACAGGTTGGTTCGCGCCCGCGAGCTTGATGTCAGATCACTCGACAATGATGCTTTTGACGATAGCTAAAAAGGCGGATACATCGAAAGGCTTGGTCAGGTAGGCGCGGGCGCCGTCCGCCAGGAGCCGTTCAGCCTGGTGGGCTGTCGCGTCGGCGGTGATGATGACGACCGGAATATGCTCAGTCGCTGGAGTAGCCTGCAGCTGATGCAAGACTTCAGCGCCGTGCATATCAGGCAGATGGAGATCGAGCAGAATCAGCGCCGGGCGCTGCTGCAAGGCCAGATCGAGGCCGGCCTGGCCTTGCGTGGCCACGGTGACCTGAAACCCTGGGTTCAGCAGCCGCTCGATCAGTCGCTGATTGGGGGCATTGTCCTCGATCAGCAGCACAGGGATAATCCGCTCGATTGATTGGATCAGCGGCAGTGCCGGAAGGTGGGCCAGCCGTGGTGGTTGGCGATGTTCAACGCTGACGGGAAGCTCCAGCCAGAACGTTGAGCCTTCGCCGACGACACTGGTATGCCCGATGGTGCCGTGCATCGCCTCGACCAGCAGTTTACTCAGCGCCAGACCCAGCCCGCTGCCCTCGATGTCGCTCTGCTCGGCGCCTAAACGCGCAAACGGCGTAAACAGCTTTGGCGCATTTACGATGGCAATCCCAATCCCCGTGTCGGCGATAAGAATTTTTAACCGCGTGGGGTCAACCATCTGGCAGCTGATATCGATCCGTCCGCTCTCGCGATTATATTTGACCGCGTTGGCCAGAATATTGAGCAGGATCTGCCTCAGCCGCTGCCGATCGGCGCTAACCATAAGGTCGTCGAACGAGTCGATATCGGTGCGAATTGTGATTGTGCGAGCGGCAGCCAGCAGGCGTATGGTATCGACCGTTTCCAGCACGACCGAGCGCAGCAGAATCGGTTCAAGCGATAAGGATAGATGCCCCGCCTCGATGCGGGCGAAATCCAGCACTTCGTTGATCAGGGTGAGCAGGTGGTGTCCACCATTGAGGATATGCTGTAGGCTCGCGTGTTGGTCGGGATTGAGCTGATCCATCTGCAAAACCTGGGCAAAGCCAAGCACAGCGTTGAGCGGGGTGCGCAGCTCGTGGCTCATATGCGACAGAAACTCGCTTTTAGCCAGGTTGGAGTCCTCGGCGGCCTTTTTCGCCTCGCGCAAGCTCTGGTCAATCTGCGTCTGCCGGGTTGTGTCGTTGAACACAATCACGGCCCCCAGCCGCTCGACACCGTTGGCAAGTGGCGTTATGAAGACCGCAATTGGTACTGTTTGCCCCGATTTGGTCCAGAAGAAGTCGTCGTTGCTCTCGTAGCGTGTCCCGTTATCAATCGCCGAACACATGGCACATTCCGCCTGTGGATACGGCGAGCCGTCGAGTTTGGAGTGCTGCAGCAGCGTGTGTTTTGGCTGGTCAAGCAGTTCCATGGCCGTCCATCCAAGCATATCTAAGGCGGCGGGATTCGCGAACGTGCAGAGCCCTTGCCAATCAATGACGATCAGCCCCTCGCCCATGGAATCCAGGATCAACCGATGGCGGTGGTTGAGTTTTTTCATCGCAGTTTCAAACAAGCGGCAGGCCACCAGCTTGCGCTCAAGCCAGTCATTGGTCGTGGCCAGCTCGCTGGTTTGTTCGTCCACCCGCCGGTCCAGGATCTCGTTGGCGGAGATCACCCTGGCGGAGAGCTGCGCGTTTTCAATTGCCACCGCGGCACAATCGGCGAGCTCTCGGAAGAAGCTGGCATCGTTGGCGCAATAGGGATCCGAGGTGCGATCGCGGATAACCATGATCGTGCCAATTATGACGTCGCCGCTGCAGAGCGGCACGATCATCGTGCTGTGAACGCCATCCGACTCGCCAGATTGCCCATCTGTGGGCGGGCTGGGAAGGTCGCTTTGCTCGAGCGTCACCATCGACAGGCCGATCGCGGTGCCGCTCTGCGCCACCTGTCCGCTAAGCCCTTCGCCAACCCGTTGCGGCGAGGCGGCCAGGAGCGCAGGCAGCAGGGCCAGCGACTCGGGGTCGGGATGATAACTGGCAACCGGCAGGATGAATTGGCCATCTTCGGACAAAATCTCGATCGCACAGCCATCGCCAAGCACAAGGCTGATTTGCTTAACGATCAGCGCGAGCAGGGTTTCGAGATCCAATCCCACCTCGCTAACCAGACGCGCTAGCTCGGTGAGCTGCTGCAATCGGGGAACAGCAGCCGAGTCCTGGACTCCATCATTCCGATCCATATATTTCCTAACTTTAATCGCCAAGCACTGCCGGCACATGCTGTCTGCGGTGACTTCGCCAGTCTCAGCCATCGTTCATCGATCCCAACCCACATATCGCCGACGAGCGATATGTGGGTTGGGCCGGCACACAAACTTTTGCAGGTGGAATGATCATTCTAGCATCCTTATGACTTAAAACCTAGATAGCACCGCTGATTCGATCCCAGGCCGATGCCATCGCTCTACTAGCACCACTGACGAGCCCGCATGGGTCGCTGGGTAACCTGCCACCCCCGGATAGATTCCGCCCCTTCAATCCTCACTCTCTTCCGCGTTTGGATGCGCTCTTTGCCCGCAGTTTCGGGTACCACACGAACTGTAGTTTCCCCAGCAGCAACCTACGTATAGGCCACCTGGCATAGGCATCGCTAGCCATCAAGCAGATGTGGCAGGTCGCTGGCTTCACTATAGTTGGAGTAGGCAATAACTGACCGCAACGGTCGTTATATCGCAGGGACAGTGAGGAACCATCGCCATGAACGCTCAACCTCCATTTCAACCAACAATCGCGCTCATACCTGCCTTTAATAAGGAACAGTTGTATGATTTTCGTTACGGTTGGCACCAACCCCAAGCCATTTGTGCGCATGATCAGGGAAATGGATCTATTGGCGAGCTGGATTGACGAAGAGGTCGTTATTCAACCCGGCAGCACCCCTTATGTGCTACTCCATGCAACCGGCTGCGCCTGGATGGATGATGCGACCTTTCAAAACCATATTCTGTCCGCGCGAACTATCGTTAGTCATGCCGACGCAGGCACGATTATCGGCGCCTTAAAGCAGCGTAAGCCTTTGGTCCTGGTGCCACGGAGCGTGAAATGGCAGGAATGTGTTGATAATCATCAATATGAACTCGCCCGTGCGCTCCACCTTGGGCAGCAGGCCATTATGGTCGAAGATGTTCAGCCACCCACGCTATGGAATGCCATTACCTACAGTGGCAAGCTGGCAGGCGCACCTACGGCCACCCATATGCTCCGTGAGGCCTTGAGCAACCAGCTGGTGGAATGGGAAACCAGCCAAACTATCACCCGCACATCGCCAGGCTGGAAAGGATAGACCATGCGTATCTGTATGATTCTCTCGACCGCGCTACCCGCCCGCGAAGGCATCGGCTTTTATGCCTGGAATCTTGCCGAGCATCTGAGCGCCCAGGGCCATACGTTGCATCTGACAGCCTCTTGGTCGCTCCACTCGCGCCAGCGAAGCTTGCCGAGACTCTGATGCGCCTGATTGCCCAGCCTACGCTCGGCCAACAGCTTGGAAAACAGGCCACAGAAACAATTCAGGCCCGCTACTCGTGGAATATTATCAGTCAAAACTACCTGCACCACTATCAATCTATTCTTGGAGGGGGACGCGCATGAAACGGATCTGTCTGATTGCCAGTGGCCTTCACCTGAAGCGCCTGCGGCTCCAGCCCTGGCGCTACCTGCATCAAATCTCCCTGGAGCTACTGCAGCGTGGCCATACGGTCACGATCATCAGCGATGGCGCGACAACGCCATACTATGAAGATCTTGCCGGGGTGAGTGTCCATCGCATCCCAACCATCGCGAACCCGCGCTGGAGTCACAATGCCGATTTGTACACTGCCTTAAGTTCGTATGCGCCGGATATCGTGATGTGGCATTTGGGCAAAACCAGCTTTTTGCACCAAAACTTCAACTTTCCGGCGGCAACCAATCTGGGTATTTTTACCAGCCCGCTGTATAACATCAATGAGCTGGCGGCGCTTGGCATGCGCCGCTTGATCAAAGGCTATCAGCTCTGTGCAATCCATGTGCTTGGCGCCTGTACGCCACGCCAGGTTCTGCGCAAAAGCCTGGATCGCAACCGCCTTGACGGGTTGGTTGTACAAACCCATACTACCCATAATCGTCTGCTTGAATATGGCGTGCGCGCTGATGAAATGACCGTTATTGCGCCAGGCGTTGATGCCGAGTGGTGCCACCAGACCGCTGACGAAGACTTGCGCCAGGAGTTGGGTTTTACACCCCAGGACAAAATCATCGTGTATTTTGGCGCACTAGCATCGCTCCGTGGGTTACATACCCTGATGCGCGCATTCGCTATTGCGCGCCAGCACGACGCCCGGCTTAAGCTGCTGATCCTCAGCCGCCGCCACGCCAATGAATTAATCAACGAAGATGCCCAGCTTGGTCGATTATTGACCGATGAAGCGGTGGCACCGCATGTTCATCTTACGAGTGGATACCTTTCACCCCAGGACCTTATTCGCCATGTTGCCGCCGCCGATGTCGTTGCCTTGCCCTTTGAGCTGGTGCCCTCGGACGCGCCGTTGAGTTTGCTGGAGGCGCAGGCACTGGAGAAACCGATTATCACCACCGAAATCGCCTGTTTGAGCGAACTCACGCAGCCGGGCAATCGATTTCTAGCCCAGCCCGCCGACGTCCCATCGTTGGTCCAGGCGATTCGGCGGGCAACCCAGGGGCCACGCACCGCGCTGGTTGGTCGATATGTTGTGCCGCCATCGATCCGACGGTGGGGACAGGTAGGTGCAGAATGGTCACGCTTCATTCAAAGCCGCTAAAGCGCACTGGGCGTATGGTGTGTATCACCGGTTGTGACGGCAGTGGAAAGACAGCCCAGGCGACGCTCCTGAGCGCCATGTTGTCCACCCAGGGCCTGAGCCCACGTCGTCTGTGGTGGATTAATGCCCTACGGCATTGTCTGGGCTGGCCTGGGCTGGCTGGTGGTTCAAACGGGAATCTGGTGCGGATCGTATTTCTTCATGCAAAGGCAGAGTAATGACAAGCTGCGGTGAGATTGATATGGTTCAGGATATGGATCGGCTGGCCGCGTTGAATCGACTGGGCCTGCTCGATACCCCTACCGAGGCTGCATTTGATCGGCTGACCCGACTGGCGGCGCGCATCCTGAAGACCCCAGGTGCGGTTATAGCGCTGGTTGATTCTGAGCGCCAGTTCTTCAAGAGTGCCTTTGGCATCCCTGAACCCTGGGCCACAACGCGCCAAATGCCGCTCTCCTATTCTTTCTCTCAATATGTGGTTAATAGTGGTAAACCATTCATTATCCGTGATACCCGCAACGAGGCGCTCCTGCTCACCAATCTGGCCATCTCTGAGCTCAACGTGATCGCCTATGCTGGTATTCCTCTTGTGACATCGGACGGCCATGTGCTGGGAGCCTTCTGTGTGATTGATTTCGTGCCCCGCAACTGGACGCTTGATGAGATTGAGATCCTCAAGGATCTGGCCGCCGCAGTTATAACCGAGATTGAACTGCGGGCCAAACTGCTGGAAAACCAGCGCATCCTCAAGGCGATGAATCGCTCTGAGGACGCGCTGGTTTTCCAGCAGGAGTTTCTCACGACGGTTTTAGATACGCTGCTTGAGGGCGTGATGGTCTGTGATGCGCGGGGCAGCCTGACGTTTTTTAATCGCACCGCCGCAATTTTCCACGGATTGCCGGAGGCCACGTCGACCCCGGAAGAATGGGCGCTGCAGCGTAACCTCTACCTGCCCGATGGTCAGACACTGCTCCATGATGAATACCCGCTCAATCGGGCCTTTCAGGGTGAATTTCTGAATCAGGTGGAGATGGTCGTGGCCCCGGAAGCTGGTCCGGGACGAACCGTTCTGGTCAATGGCAAGCCGATTATTGATGATTGGGGCAACAAGCGGGGCGCAGTTATCACCTTGCACGACATCACCGACCGAAAAAAGGCCGAAAATGAACGCGAGAGCCTCATCTCGCAGCTTCAAGCCGCGTTGGGACGTACCGAGGCGCTCTACCAGAGCGCCCGCTCGTTAAACGCAATTGAGAATCTGGCCGATTTGCTGCAAACCGTGGTAGATAATACCGGCGCAGCCCTCGCCGCCAATCAGATGACGCTGGTGATTATGGATTGCGCCAGCAAACAGATTGAGTATGTGGTTATTCGCGGTCCAGATAGCCAGCACATGCTCGCTACCACGCTGGCTGAGCTCAACGCCGGTCTGACCGGCTGGGTCTTGCGCACCCTGCAGCCTGCGATCTCGCCCGGAGGTGTGCCCGATCCACGCGAGAGCCCGGCGATTCAACAGCAACGGCGGGGGGCAGCCTGTGGCGCAGTCATGGTTACGCCACTGATCTATCGTGGGACGGTGCTTGGCACGATGACCGCCGCACGCACCCTGACAGAGCCGGATTTTTCCCTGGAAGACCTGGAGCTGATGGGCGCGATCACCAACCAGGCGGCGATTGCGATCGCGAATGCCACCTTGTTCCAGGAGGTGCAGCTGCTGGCGATGACCGACGGCCTGACGAAGCTGTATAACCGCCGGGGCTTCTTTGAGGTCGGCCAGCATGCCGTGGAGCGCGCGCAACGTCAGATCGGATCGCTGGTGGCGATGATGTTCGATGTTGACCATTTCAAAGTTATCAATGATACCTATGGCCATGCGATTGGCGATCAGGTGTTAGTGCAGCTGGCCGAGTGCTGCCAGTACCAGCTACGCAAAATGGATGTGCTGGGCCGCTATGGCGGCGAAGAGTTTGCCATTCTGATCAGCGATACCGATTTTCAGCTGGCCCTGAAGGTTGCGGAACGGCTACGAGCCTGTGTTGAGGCAACGCCAATCCAGACCCAGGCCGGATCGATCAGCATCACCATCAGCATTGGGGTTGCCAGCTGGGGTAATGACCTGACCGACCTGGCCGGGCTGCTTGCCCGTGCCGATGACGCGCTCTATCAGGCCAAAGCCGCCGGACGCAACTGCATCCGCCTGGCCGAATCCACGGCGGCGACGGTACCCGGTGAGAGTAGCCGCTTTCTGCCGTAACGATGGCCGCCGGATAGTCACCGGTGGCCTCTCGATGCCAACGCCGCGATGTAGATCAGGCGCTCAGGCTTGATCCATATCGATCCAGAAACTACTGCCTATGCCTGGCGAACTATCGACACCCAGGGTTCCCCCAAGCGCCGTGACCAGCCTTTGCGACAACATCAGCCCGAGACCGCTCCCCTCGATCCCAGCGCTGATCGCGCCCAGACGTTCAAACGGCGTAAACAGCTTGGAGATATCCTCGGGCGCAATCCCTCGCCCGGTATCCTGCACGGCGATTCGCAGCCGCCCCTCCGGCCTGGGCGTACAGATCAGCGTCACCGCACCGCCAGGCCGGTTGTATTTAATTGCGTTGGCGATCAGATTGAGCAGCGCCTGCTTTAGATACCGTCGATCAGCGGTCAGATAGAGTCCATGGAGTGTGTCGTGCCGATCGTCCAGCTGAATGGATCTCTGGGCGGCCAGAGGTCGCATGAGGGCACAGCACTCTGGGATTATCTCGCTTAGCGCCACCGCTTCGATCGTCATGTCCAGCTGGCCGGAATCAACCTGGGCAATGTTCAAGACTTCGTTAATCAGCGCCAGCAGATGTCGTCCGCCTTTGACGATATAGTTCACGCTTTCATGTTGGAGCGGGGTGAGATCATCAAGTTCGAGGATCTGCCCAAAGCCAAGAATCGCATTGAGCGGAGTTCGCAGCTCGTGACTTATGCGCGAGAGAAAGCTGCTTTTGGCCTCATTAGCGGCGTCCGCTTCACTTTTTGCCAGCATTAGGTTCCGATTGGAGGTTTCTAGCTGCTGCGTGCGTTCCACAACGCGCTGCTCCAGCCTGTCATTGGTTGCCACCAGTGCTTCTTCGGCCTGCTTGCGGGTTGTAATATCCATGCTGAGGATAAATAATCCCTCTTCAACTGGTTGGATGCTCAGCTCAAACCAGGCGACTGCTCCATCTGGATAGCCAAACTGGTTCTCTATGCGCTGCGGCAGACGCGCGTGCATACAGTGTTGCAGCACGCCAAAAAGGTTGGTCGTCTCAATGCCGGGATATATCTCCATCATCGTGCGTCCCAGCATGGCATCGCGGCCCATTCTACTGTGGGTAACCCCACTCTGATTAAGGTACCGGTAGCGCCAGCTCCGGTCGATGATCTGGCACCCTTCTAACATACTGTCCAGCAAATGTTGCAAACGCACCTCGCCCGCCTGGAGCTGTTGCAGGGCGGCGTGCTGCTGGCTGAGATCGCGCAAGGCACAGCTGAAGGTCGCTGGCTCATCAGGGCTATGGCGCGTGATCGCCAGCTCAACCGGAAACTCGCTGCCATCGGCACGCATGGCGGTGAGCGAGATCCGCCGATTGAGGATTGTGGATTCACCCGTGGCCAGATAGCGGGCGAATCCCTGGGTATGCTGGCGCAGTCCAGGCGGGATAATTAGGTTGGCTAGCACCTGCCCCATTACAGCTTCACGTTGATAGCCGAACATGGCTTCCGCTGCTGGATTGAATTCCATGATGCAACCCTGATGATTCATCACGATGATCGCATCCAGGGCGGCGTCAAGAATACTCTGCTTCTGCTGATCACTGACGCGGAGCTCCGCCTCGGTATGTTTGCGCGTGGTGATGTTCTCATGGATAACCAGCACACGGGTTCGATCGTCGTTCGCTAGCAGCAGAACGACCATGCGGAACCAGCGCTGCTCGGTTGGGCTATCACAGGGATATTCCAGGAAAAACGTCTCACGCTGGTGAGCCAGCACGGCGCGAATACCCTGGGCAACTAAGGGCGCTTCCAGCGCATCGTCCCCAACTGCCTGATCGCACACACTGAGGTAGTTGCTGCCAACCCCTGAGGTGACAAGCGTGCCAGCATTGGCGGCGGAAAACTGCTGCCACAGCCGGTTGATGATCAGAATTATTCCATTATCGTCGAGGATTGTGATCTGATATGGCAACGCGTCAAGGATCGGTTGAATGCTCTGGCTCCACGCCAGGCCACGAAACCAGAGCATGACCTGATCGAGGTGGCTCTGGCTGGTGGCGGCGAGAGTCGGCGCGGTCAAGGCCTCCGCCTTCACCAGCCTGATCGCCTGCCGCCCAAGCCGCTGCAGTGCATCTTGCTGGGCGGGCGTGAAGCCCCGTTCCACGGTGTCCATTACGCAGAGCACCCCTAGCACAGCGCCATTGAGGCTGCGGAGTGGCACTCCAGCGTAGCAATGGACTGGTGGATCAGATAGGCTTCGCAGGGTAGGGCCAAAGCCAGCCTGCGCCGCAACATTCGGAACGACCAGGATGGACAGTTCCGCAGCGGTATGCGCGGCCAGAATGAGGCTCGCAGTGGAGGCCGGAATGGTGGGCACCGGGGGTACCCTAAACACGAGAGGCCGACCCTGATAACTCAGGATAACCATAGCAATCGGGGCGGCGCAGACCTGCACGGTAATCCGCAAAAGATCATCCAAGGCTTGGGCAAGGGTCGACCCATCTCTGGAGGCGACGATATCCGTGAGATGACGGGGTGGGATTGGTTGCTCCATAGGTTTCCTTGACTTCATGCAAGTGCCGTAAGGGTGGTATCGTGGCTGATTCCACTAAAGGTAGTATGACTGATCTTACGTCAATAGCAAGCAGGCCGCCTCGCGTGGGTACGGTATAGCCACATGGCCAACCGATGTCTGGTCACCTGGCCTATGTGCGGCAAGAAGGTTGGTGATATGCTGATCGATACTAACTTATTGCCGCTGCTGAGTGGCGTGAACGGTTGCCAATCCACCACCCTAACGAACGAGGAGACCCAATGCCACCATCGCTAGCGATCCAGACGACTGTACCAGATCGGATGCGCGATGGCCGGCTCTTAGCGCATATTCTCCTCGGTGTGATCGGGATTTTGGCCGTCCTGAGCGTTAACAATCTGCTCAGGCAACAATGGGAGTTTGTTGTTTCCGATCTGCTGATAATCGGTATCTTCACAGGAATCTATATCTTCAACCGCCACGGGTTTGTGCGTAGCGCGAGCGTGCTGTTTGTACTGATAACCGTGATCGCTCCGTTTCTGCTCTTTGATCGGGCCGGACTCTTAAAGATCACGGTTATCCTGGGCATTCCAGTCGTGCTGGCTGGCCTGCTTGTGGTGCCCTGGTCGACCTTTGTGGCGGCCACTCTGATTACGATTGGTCTGGCCTTCACCGGGGCGGATTCCAACAGCCTTATTATCACCCTGACGGCGCTGGCGGCCCTGGCGCTGGTCACTACACTTTTCGCGAATATGCTGCTTCGTATGGCGGCGGTGGCGCACCAGCAGGCCGCTGACCTGGCCCTCGCCAATACTGAACTGGCTGTCTACAGCCTAAAAC
>JACCRK010000360.1 GCA_013813565.1 Herpetosiphonaceae bacterium | reverse complement strand
GTCTTGGAGGTTGGCATAGCGTGGCGCAAAATCATAGCCAAAGACCGACAGGATGGCAAAGTTGACCAGGTTGGTTCCGTGGGTATCGGTCGAGTGGATCGTCGAGCGCACGGCCGTCTCGTTGTTGTAGAGCAGATCAAAGAGCGCATGGCCCTCGTGATCGAGCGCGCTCAGCATGCCAGTAATGATGGGCAGGTGGTTCGTTACGACTGTATGGGACACCACCCCCTTCTCCATGGCCTAACACCAAGTATCGTGTCACCAGACGCCACAGCCTTAAAAAGTGTAAAATTTGAGGTGTATAGCGTTTTTTGTGCCGTTTTTCATGCTGATTTTGCCCCATTTTAGCCGAAACGATTGACAGAACCGATCATGGTGAGGCATAGAACCATTGACATTTCGGGTATCTGGTGCCGATAATATTTTTTATGTCAATACAAAATCCCGAATACCGTGATTTTAATGGTGTGGCGTCTGGTGACACGGAACTTGGCGTTAGGCCATAGAGCTGTTTGACCGCTGGATTCAAGCGGCATGCCGACAACGTGGCCATATACAAGGCGGTGCGTAAGCGTTGATTGCCGGTATGGCGTAACCGCGCTTTTTTCTGGAGACTGGTGCCAGATTGCTGCTGATAGGGAGCCAATCCCGCATAGGCGCTCGCGGCGGTGGCGTTCGCGCAGGCGGTAAAATTGAGCGTCGTGACCAGGAGCCAGCAGGTGGTCAAGAGGCCAATCCCCGGAATGCTCCGCAGATGATCGGCCGTGGATTGCCAGGCTGCGTCGCTCGTGAGCACCTGCACGAGTTCGTCCTCGAGAGTGGCAATCTGCGCCGAGATGGTGCTGTCGAGGGCTTCGAGCTGGGCCGTGACTGACGTGCTGACAATCGGGAGTGGGACGAGCGCATGAAGCTGGTTCCGAATCTGTTGGCGGATATCGACCAGCGTGTCGCGATGGGCGAGGCGCTGCTGGATCTCGTGGTAGATCGCCGGCGGCGGTGTCCACGGCGTCGGGGTGAGCTTGGCGGCCAGCAGCGTCAGCGTTTGTGCATCGATCGCATCGGTTTTGGCGTGCTTGAGCAAGGCTTTCGCAAAATGGTGCGCTTGAGTCGGGTTGATGACACTCACCACGATGCCCTTGGCGGCGAGCGTGGTAGCCAGGCCGACCCAGTATGAGCCGGTAGCTTCCATGACGACGAGGATCTGCGCCGGATCGGCTTCGACCGCACGCAACCGACGGACGAGATCGGCCCAACCGTCGGCGGTTTGGGGAATGGTCAGTGCTTGGCAGGGGCGACCGACGGGCGTCATCCACGAGGCAGCGAAGGTGGCGGCAGCGATATCAAGGCCAACAAACAGCCGATAGGAGGTCATGAGGATTAAGTCTCCAGACAAGAAAGAGTGAAATTCCGTGGCGGACACGCACCTACTCGGGGTTCAGTCACAATACGTGTAAAAAGCGCAACAGCATTAAAATCACGCTCACGAACCGCCGATAATGAGCAATATCGGCGGTAAATACCACCCTGAGCCACTGATAACGCGGGGATTGAGGCGCTCAGATGCTATCAAAATACCGCTGATAATAGGGAAAAGCTCGGAAAATGATGCCCAATTTGTGGCAATTGCGCTGTATTTTTACCTTTATTAATCCTGTTGCGGATTTCGCATATATTGTGACTGAACCCCTACTCTCGCAATCCGCGGTCAGCGTGAAGCGCCGCATGCTCTGGTTGAGGTTCACGGTCTGCCAGGTATGTGGGGGACAATCTTCTCTTCGTAGTCGGGGCTACACAGAAAGAAACGCCCTCACCACCATACTGGAAGTGAGGGCAAGTATATACGAGAGAGAGGAGAAGGTTTGGCAAAAGTATACCACACACCGTTTACTGGACTGCCTTCCAGGGGTGCCCGTCAGGTTTTTGCAGCGATCCTGGTTGTCGCGTACGCTGTTCAGGAGGCTGGTTAAACAGCCTGGACATCGTGCTTCCACGCGCGTCGGCTGCATGACCATTCGGTGTGAAATGGATGCCGCTAGACCAGCGGGCTGGAATCCATACCGAAAAGGTTTGGGCGGCAGCGGCCAAAGAGCAACTCGGCCTCGATACTATCGATGATCTTAAGTACTCGCCGCTGGATTGGCTCATCCACCCGACCCTCGTAGCCAAGCACCAACTCAATATCGTCGACGTAGCTCTTGCGCAGTTGGGTGCGCTGCGGCTTGGTGAGCACGGTCAGCAGGTCCCGCAGGCGGTCGGGGTCATCGCCGTTGAGCGTGATAAACTGATTAACGCCCTGCCAGAAGAGCACCTGCGGGTCAACCGGCTGCTGTCCCTGCGGCCCCTGCGACCAGGGGTTGGGAAGCGGCTCGGTGTTGGGGCCGGATTGCATCTTCTCTGGAGTAGTTTTCCCCACGTCGGGGCCGGGATTGGCCATACCCAGCGGCAACTGCATGGGCCTGTGCTTGGTGTTGGGGTCGAGCAGGTCGGAGATCTCCATCTCGTTCCAGGCCTTGGCCGCCTTGTGGAACTCTTTCGAGGCGCTGCCAGCGTCCACCAGCTCGATCGCGGCGGGGTCAAGCTTGGGCTCGGTGCCATCGATCGTCCAGCCCCAGCGGATCGAGCCTACGAACTTGTCGCCGTCAGCCATCGCGGCAACCTCAAACGTCTCGCGGCCTTGGAGCGTGTGGTCTTTGTCGATGGTATGGGCCGGACGATCGCGCAGCATCGCATCACTCTCCCACTCGGCGCTCGGATCGCTGCGCTTGGCGGCCCAGCCCGTCGTCCCCTGGGCGGGCGATCCTTTCGCTGGCGCTGGCTTCAGATCTTCCTCTTCGGTGGAGCGCTCTTCGGCATAGCGGGGATCGAGGTTGATCTTCGTGCTCTGATCCTTAATCACCAGCAGCGCGCGCTCGATGCCGGCCCTCAGCGCGGGATGGATACCCTCGCCTTCAGCGACCAGCATCTTGTCCAGATTGCCCTTTACAGCGACGACGATGCTATTGGTAACCTTGGGATTCGCGCTCCAGGGCCCATTGTTAAAATTGGCGAGATATTCTGTGATCACAGCGCTGATCGGCGTGCTGTTACCTCTATATTGGATGTTTGCCTGGGCATGATCGGCGATGCCAGTTAGCGCCGCCTTCATCGCATCACCATTCCAATCCTGTTTGCTAAGCGGCAGGCGCTTCACTGACAGGTAAATCTGCTGATCGATAGCACTACCCTCCTCGGTGCGGCGGGCACCCAACATCGACTCCGGCTGATCCTCAGCGTGCGGGTTCTGCTGATCGACGATAGTGCTGTTCGTCGTCTGGATGAGGCTGACTTCCCTGGCCGGCTCACCTTTGCCATTGAGCAGTTCGGCCTTTGGCGTAAAGGAGAGCTCGCTCATCTGCGCACCGCGCGACATAAGCTGTTCACCTTCCTCCGGCCCTTCTATGTAGACGCGGTAACCGTCCCCACCCGCATCGGAAAAGACGCCGCCGGAGACATCTACCTGCTTGCGCTGCACGAGCGTCGCCGGGGCGATCATCCTACTAACGGCCCGGTTGCCAAAGGTGCGCTGAAGGTGGAGCAAATCGCCTGTCGCGAGCAACTGAGGCCCATCGGAGCGGCGAAGACGTGCGGGCTGGGCCAGCAGGTTGCTGTGGGATACTGGGTGCTGGGCTGCGTCCGCTTGCTGCGGTTCCCGCATACTCTGGGTATCGCTCTGGGGAGGTTGATGGGTAGCTTCCTTCTTGGGCATAACACACTCCTCATGAAATTGCACCGCATATTAACTCCCTCAGCATAGCACGGCGGTAGGCGAGATTCAATTACTGGTTCCGGAGGGGTGTTGGCCAGCTCTTGCAGTGATCCTGGTTGTTACGTGCGATCTCCAGGATGGTGTTCAAACAGCCTAGACATTGCCCACGTGCGTCGGCTGCAAAATCTTGACGGGCACCTGTCGGCGAGCCTTCCAGACATGAAAGGGGCCAAGTGTTCCCTTGTGCGTTAGAACCAACATCATGAATTCCTGTTCTGGATTGTAGTCTCGCACGCGTCGAAGCACCTCGTTCCGGTGTGGTATTGAATCATAGCCTTGTTCTAACTCTGTTAAGGAGGGGTAGCCTAATAGCGGCGGATGTGTTTCAAGTTGCCGTGCCGGTGTTGCTCCGATCTCTATGATAAGCAGGCCACGTCCAGTCTTGAGATAGTTCCGATATGCCGACGGGTAAAGATAGGGTGCTTGTGCCTCAATCCATACGCGTTCAAGCAATACATCTGGGGTCGTGGGATCATCATATAATCGTCTGGCGCGCTCAATGGATGTTTCTGCACTCAGCCGGATCTCTTCGAACCAGGGGAAGGATGAGACCGCCCCAATCCGTTGTAAGAATGCTGAACCAACCATTATTGGATGATATTCAAGTCCATCACGACGCTGCCGATCATCTGGATGCGTGCTTACCACACCTCCAACAAACGATTGTGTATCGAGCATACCAGTAAAAGCGCTTGTTGCATCAAAAATCTCCATGCTTGGGAGGGTAATCCAGACATGGAAATTTACGCCCTCGACACGTTCTTGACTACTTAAGCCATGGGTGAGCCAGGTATGAAGATGATCGTCGGTGAACTTATAGCCGGTCTGCTCGCCCCGCTGCACATAACCAATAGTGAGGTATGAGTCACCAAAAAGGGTGCGAACATAGGGTAAGAGAATGGTGTGAAAGACGATACATTTGCCAATAGCTTCGCCCTCAGCAATCTCGCCGAGGTGCCGTGGGATAAGCTGATAAAGCGCATCGATCCCCCGGTCGGAAAGGAACCGTTCATCATAATGTTGAATGACAGGAACAGGCAATTGCGCGGCATAGGTCCGATTCACTGCGGCTATAAATTCATGCTCATACAGGTACATTCAATACTCCATCTCTACAAAAGGACTGGTATAGGCGATCCGACATGTTGTTGGTCTCGGATGAACATTCCCTCGACATCGCTCATCTACAAACATCCGTGCGGTTTTAGACAAACCGCATTGGTTGGTCGCAACATATAACCCGCGTTATCGTACATCTTCTGCTATACTCTCCGCCAGATCCACCTTCAACTGACCCGGGTCGCCCGCCGGCGGTTTTCTGGAATTATCAGACAATCCTGCGGCTCCTGCCCGGATGCGGTGGTCACCTCCGCCTGACACGAAAGAATCGCGATGACGACCATCCGTGAACAGCTTGACACCTTCCTTGCCGCTATGGCGCACCGCCGACGGCTGCGACCGAATACGGTGCGCGCCTATCGTGCCGATCTCCGTCTTGCTGCGGGAGCGCTGCCCATGGTGCTTGCCGACATCACCGTCGATGCTATTGAGACGTGGCTCGCGGATGCTGTGGTGGCTCCCAGCACCCGCAACCGGCGCGCCGCCAGCCTTGGGCGATTCTTTACCTGGGCGCAACGCCAGGGTCTCTGCACCAGCAATCCCATGGTGCTCCGCGACTCAACGCCGGTGCCGCGGTCGCTGCCCAACCCGATCCGATCTGCTGAGCATCGTGCCCGCCTGGATGCCGCCATCGCGCAGGCACCTCAGCCGTATCGCCTGATCTTCACCATCCTGCGGGAAACGGGCATGCGTGCCAGCGAAGTGCTCAGCCTCAACCTCGATGATGTGCAACTCGATGTGGGGACCGAGGGCCTGCGGCTCCGCGCCACCAAAAATGGCTACGGCCGCATTGTGGTCCTCGACCCCGACGCCATGCCGCGCACGGTGCGGGGCTTACGCGCCTGGGTCCGCGCAGCCGGCGCCCTCCCCAGCCATGTCCCGCTCTTTCGCTCCAATCGCCAGACGCGGGTCAGCTATCGGGCGCTCTTTCATCACTGGCAGCAGCTCTGCCGCCACGCCACCCTGGTGGATGCCGACGGGCATGCGTCCTACACCATCCACCAACTTCGGCACACCCGCGGCACTGAACTGATTGAACAAGGAGTCCGGATGGAAATTGTGCAGCGCATCCTGGGCCATCGCGATCCCCGCTCAACCCAGGGCTACGCCGAGGTCAGTGACCTGCTGGTGCGCCAGGCGCTCGCCGCGCAGGCCCAGCGATGACCACCACGTCGGATCTGTTTGACCCCGACGAGATTCCCGGCGGCACCCGCCGTGGCCATATTCTCGATGATGACGCGATTGCTGCCCTCTATGCGCGGCCGCGCTTTACGACCGAGGAGCGCGAGCAGTGGTTTACCCTGAGTGCCGCCGAAACGGCCCAGCTCCAGCGGATTCAGGATGATCCCACCAAGCTCTTTTTTCTCCTCCAGCTCGGCTACTTTCACGCCAAACAGCGGTTCTTTGGCTTTACCTTCGCAGAGGTGCGGACGGATGTGGCCTACCTTTGTGACCGCTATCAGCTCCTCGCGGGTCTGTCCATCCAGCCGCCCTCCGACTCCACCATCACCCGGCAGCGGACGGCCATCGGTCGCCTCCATGGCGTTCGTCAGACCGGTGCCGCAGAACGGCGGCAGATCCTCACCCTGGCCGCGCAGGCCGCGCGGGTTAGCAGTGATCCCAGCTACGTGTTCATGGAGGTTCTGCGCCAGCTCAGCGATAGCGGCATTATTGGTCCCGCCTATACGGCCATGCAGGACCTGATCCGTCAGGCGTTAACCGCCGAACATCGCCGGCTCACCACGCTGCTCCAACAGCACCTTTCCGAACAGGATCGTCACCAACTCGATGATCTCCTGCGCCGTGCGGGCGGGCAGCGGTCGATTACCTGGCTCAAATATGCGCCCAAGGATGACTCCCACCAAGCGATGCGCGAAGAGTTGGAACGGGGTGCCGTCCTTCGGCCGCTGGCGCTACGGGCGGCCACGATTCTTCCCACCCTGGAGCTATCGCCAGCGGCCATTGCGCACTATGCATGGTTGGTCCATTTTTACTCCTTGGGTCGGCTGGAGGCATTGCAGGACGAGGTTCGTATCCTGTATCTCCTCTGTTTTGTCCACCATCGCTTTCTCCAGTTCAACGATCATGTGATCACCGCGCTGCTGCACGTCACGACGCAGTATCACACCGAGGCCACCACCGCCATGCACGACCATGCGGCGACCGTTGCAGCGGCGTTTGCCAAGGATCTCCCCAAGGTCGGAACCGTCCTGCAGCTGTTGACCGAGCCACGCCACGCACCGGAGACCCCCTTCTCCGTCATCCAACAGGCAGCCTATGCGCAGCTGCCAGCACCCCGCCTTGCGGAACTGGCCGCCTACTTGCGCTCCCACGGCACCTATGATGCGACGGTCGTCTATTGGATGACGGTGGATCGCCTGGCCCAGCGGATGAAAACCCGCCTTCGCCCGTTGCTGACGGCCCTGGATCTCGCGGCAACGCGGCCCGACTCCCCGATCCTGGAGGCGGTGCGTGCCCTGCAAGACCACCTTACGGCCGGCCGTCCCCTGACGCGCGTGGCGGCTGAGGGGTTGCCCGCCCGCTTTGTGGCCGTCAAGGAACGGCGACACGTGTATACGACCATCGCCGACGGCGAGCGCGAACCTATCCGTGATCGCTATGAATTCCTCCTCTTCCGCCAGCTGCGGAAAGCCCTCGATGCGGGTGAGGTCTTTTGCACCGCCAGCACCCAGTACCGCAGCTTTGAAGATGACCTGCTGAGTGCCGAGGCCTGGGCTGACAAGGACGCCATCCTGGCCCAGATTGGCGAGCCGCGGCTCCTGGAACCGATCCGGGATCAGCTCGCTGCCCTGGAAACCGCCCTCGAGGAGCGGATTCATACGGTCAATCAGCGGATCGCACGGGGTGATAACACCCATGTGACGACCCGACAGGGGAAGAAGGGGACGACCTGGTCGGTGCGCTATCCGCAACCGCGAGACCCGACCAATCACACGCTCTTTGAATCGGTGCCCGATGTGCCGATTACGAGCGTGCTCCAGTTTGTCGAGGAGCGCTGCCCCTTTCTCCGCGCGTTTACCCATGGGTCAGGACGCTACCACAAGCCCGCGACCGATGATCATATTATCCGGGCCTGTCTGGTCGCCTGGGGGACCAATATGGGCATCGGTCGCATGGGCACCATCTCGGATCTGCCCACCCATGTGTTGCTCCAGGCGTCGGAGAACTACCTGCGGCTCGAAACCCTGCGCCAGGCGAACGCCAGCATCAGCAATGCCATTGTCGCCATGCCGCGCTTTGCGCGCTTTGATCTGGGCGGGCACGTCCATTCCAGCAGCGATGGGCAGAAATTCGAGACGCCGCGGGTGACCTTTGGGGCACGCCACGCCCGAAAATATTTTGGCGGCCGCAAGGGGCGGGTGGCGTACAGCCTGGTGGCGAACTATCTGCCGCTGCTCGGCCGCATGATTGGCGCCCATGACCATGAGAGCCATTCAGTCTTTGATGTCCTGAAAAATAACCCGACCGATCTGCGGCCCGCGATGCACTCGACCGATACCCATGGCACCAACCAGGTCAATTTTGCCCTGCTCCACCTGTTTGGGTATGCCTTTGCGCCGCGCTACAAGAACCTGCCGCGGAAGGTGACAACTGGCCTGTATGGGTTTCAGCACCCACGCCAGTATGGGGAGGTACTGCTGAACCCGATCCGCAAGATTAACACGGAGCTGATTATCGCCGAGTGGGACAACTTGCTCCGGATCTTTGCCTCGTTGGCGCTGAAAACGACCAGCCAACAGATTATTGTGCGGAAGCTGAATGCCTACGCCCGGCGGAACAGCACCCGCCAGGCGCTGTGGGAGTTTGATCGGATTATTGCGAGTCTGTATATGTTGGAGTATGTGGACTCGGCACCGCTGCGCCAACACGTCCAGCGGGCGCTCAACCGCGGTGAGCAGTACCACCAGTTGCGGCGGGCGGTGTCCTATGCCAATATGGGCAAATTGCGGTATACGACCGAGGCGGATCAGGAGCTGTGGAGTGAATGTAGCCGGCTGCTCGCCAACTGCATTATCTACTACAACATGACCCTGCTGGATGGCCTGCTGGCGCAGAAAGAAGCGGCAGGCGATCTGATCAGTGTCGCGACCTTGCTGGAGATTGCGCCGATCGCCTGGCAGCACATTAATTTCTACGGCCGGTATGACTTCACCACGATCCCAGAGCGGATCGATGTTGACGCGCTGGTGGCCGCGTTTGCGCAGCAGCAGTTTCGATCAGCGGCCGTAGTCGCCTAGTACGGGTCGGTGGTAAACGGTAGATTAGTACAGGTGTGCGGAGATGAGCGATATCGAGGGAATGTTCATCCGAGACCAGTACCCGCATCAGGGGTACGGGAAACATCTGATGGGGACTGGGCGGTCATCAAAGAACCAGACGATGGAACAGTTGCGAACATGGACTGTCGCGGTGCCTGCGCTGACGACAGTCCTCCTCCCTTATGGTTTGCAGACATCCGCGACTCCTTTCGGTGAAAGGCGGGCTTGTAACCCCATCTCAGTGATGGAGAAGAACACAAACCCATCAAGTGAGAGCGTTCTGGCCGACTGCCCCGCTCCGGGGCCTACGTGTTCCGACGATTAGGGGTAGGCGATGCCAGCAACCCGAGCGCATGTCTCGGAGTTGAACAGATTGGCTCCCAGCCGGCCCGCGCATTTCGTCTGGACATACCAGACACCGAGACGGTCACCAAGCACTGGACGGCCAGCCATTTCCGGGTGATATTCCAGGATAGCGCGCTCATACACCTGCCAAGTGTATGGTTTTGCCGAACTCCCCTTCTCCGCACGCAATGGCATCCCAAATAAGGAGACGCTCTCAGCCCGACTCTTCCCTGCTCGGCCATCAATATCCAGGCCGTTCGACTGCCAAAATGCCGCGAGGTTCTCCCCAACATTCTGCTTCGTTTCCTCAAAATAGAGGGGCATCTCCGGGAAGCCATACGATCGTGCGCGAGCATCTTCTTCACGCCAATTTGGGCTTGCCCAGTCCACTTTCACAGCACCCAGCCGACCCAGGAGCACATCGTAGGGGGCGCTGTTCTCGGGATGCAGCTCGAAGCGCTGGCGCTCGAAATATTGGGTGAGGTACACCTGGCCGGTATCCTCGTTGACCTGCTCGAACGCGCCAGTGATCGGATAACCAAATACGGACAGGCCACCGTTAGCTTCCCAGAAGCGCAGGAACCGACCTTCAATACAATCGGTGATGAGTGGCACGTCACCAAAGCATTTCCGTTCCTCTGCGGCCTGGGCTGTCGTGTGAGCCAGAGTGCCAACGATAACCAATATCATCAGAGCCAGAACACCAGCGATACGGACACCCTGCTTATGAATGAATACCATGTGCATTTCTCCTTCAGCGGCCAGGCTGCTCGATAACCAGGCCAACACAGTTAGAATAACAGATTGAATCTTTGAATTCAGCTCTTTTAGACAAAAGATCCGATGGACATCCGATGGATTTCTGATCAGATGTCCAAAAGGTCTTAAAACTACCTATTTACCCACCAGACTGATCACCTTCAGCATTGTTCTTGTTCTTCTTATCCTCCTTACTTATGGCTGCTTCAAGTAATGCATCTCGTCGTTCGATCGGGTTCAGCGTTACCTCAATAAAGTGTTGTTCATCCTCACGCTGTTTATCCGTCTGCCCAAATGGCGAACCCACCCACACGCGATATCCACCCGACGTGCGACCCTTTGGTCGCCCACGTGGCTTTTTTGCGGTAGGCTGATCCTCTCCCTGGTTAGTGGTGGACTGATCTTCTG
>JACCRK010000350.1 GCA_013813565.1 Herpetosiphonaceae bacterium | reverse complement strand
GCGGTGACCGGAAGCGTCGGCAAGACCTCGACCAAAGAGGTGCTGGCGGCCATGCTCGAGCCAACCATGCGCACCCACAAAAGCCCGCGCTCCTACAACAGCGAGAACACGCTGCCGCTGGTCGTGCTTGGCATCGAGCCACAGCACCAGATCGCCGTGCTGGAGATGGGCATCTACAACAAGGGCGATCTGACTCTGCTGGCCCAGATCGCCAAGCCGCAGATCGGGATTGTCACCAACATTGGTCCCTCGCATCTGGAGCGGATGAAGACGCTGGAGAATGTCGCCGCCGCCAAGACCGAGCTGGTCCAGGCGCTGCCCGCCGACGGCTGGGCGATCCTGAACTACGACGATGAGCGCGTCCGCCAGATGGCCAGCGCGACCCCGGCCAGAGTGTTTACCTACGGCCTCGATCCCGCCGCCGACCTGTGGGCCGACAACATCGAGAGCCGCGGCCTGGAGGGCATCGGCTTCGACGCCCACTATCGCGGCGAGCAGTGGCACATCAAGCTGCCGCTGATCGGGCTGCACAGCGTCCACACCGCGCTGGCGGCGGCGGCGGTCGGGCTGGTGCTGGGCCTCTCGTGGGACTCGCTGATCCAGGGGTTGCGCAACAGCGCCCAGCTGCGCCTGCTCTCATATCCGGCGGTCGGCGGCGCCACCATGATCGACGACACCTACAACGCCTCGCCGGTGTCGAGCCTGGCTGCGCTTAACCTGCTGGCCGAGTTGGAGGGGCGGCGGATCGGCGTGTTTGGCGATATGGCCGAGCTGGGGCCGCAGGAGGAGGAGGGTCATCGCCTGGTTGGCATCCGAGCCGCCGATGTGCTCGATGAGCTGTTTGTGGTCGGAAGCCGCGCCCGTTGGATCGCCGAGGAAGCCCTCATCGTTGGCATGCGCCCGGAACACGTTCACTTCGCCGAATCAAAAGAAGCCGTTGTTGAAGCCCTGAAGCCGCTGCTGACCCCAAATGACTACGTGCTGGTCAAGGGCTCGCGGGCGGCCGCGATGGAAGATGTGGTCGCGGCGCTGCAGGTCTACAGTCGGCGAGAGGAGCGCGGGTGAACGAAGAACAAGTCGTAAGCCAGATCCAGCAGGCGCTGGTAGTCAAGCTGGCCGAGGCGCTGCTGCTGGCGGCCGCCGCCTTTATCCTAACCCTGCTGATCGGGCGCTGGTGGATTCGCTGGCTCAAGACCCACAACATCGGCAAATCCATCCGCGTCGACGGCCCGCAGAGCCACCAGATTAAAACCGGCACCCCGACGATGGGCGGCGTGATGATCATTATCGCGGTGGTGATTCTGACGGTGGCCTTCAACTTGTACAACCGCTGGTCGATGCTCCTGCCGTTGGCGGCGCTGATCAGCTATGGGATATTGGGCGCGTTTGATGATTTTCTGTCGCTGACCAAGGTTAAATCCAGAACCTTTGGTGTGACCGAGCGCTTCAAGATGGTCTGGCTGGTGCTGATCGCGCTGATCGCCTCGCTGGCGCTGTATCTGCCCAAGCCCTTCGGCCTGGCCAACGGCGGCGACGTGGTGGTGCCCTTCTTCGGCGTCGTCGATATTGGCTACTGGTACATTCCGGTCGCCACCTTCCTGATCGTGGCGATGGCCAACGCGGTCAACTTTACCGACGGGATGGACGGGCTGTCCGGCTGGACGCTGGCGATCGCCTTTGCGGCCTTCGGCGTCATTGCCTTTGTCTACCGCTTCGACTTTCTGGTGACCTATTCGTTCACCGTGTCGGGCGCCTGCGTGGCCTTTCTGTGGTTCAACGCCCACCCGGCCCAGGTGTTTATGGGCGACACCGGGTCGCTGGCGCTGGGGGCGACCCTGGCGATCGTGGCGCTGATCTCACAGGCATGGCTGCTGCTGCCGGTGGTGGGGATTGTGTTTGTGGTCGAGGCCGCCTCGGTGGTGATCCAGCGCTACTACTTTAAGTACACCCGTATCCGCACCGGCACCGGGCGGCGCGTCTTCAAGCGGGCGCCCATCCACTACCACTTCGAGCTGAAGGGCTGGTCGGAGATGCAGGTGGTGCAGCGTTTTGTGATGATCGGGATCATCGCCGCGATGGTCGGCATCTCGCTGGCGCTCTATCCGGTCCTGCCCACCCGCCCGTCGACCAACCCCGATACCGATGCGCCCTTCACCTCGACCGATAATCTAACGCCCACGGTGCTGGAGACGCCCGCCGTACCATCGCCAACGGTAGAGAAATAGCATGGCCAACGATCTTCACAACCAACGGATCACGGTGATGGGGCTGGGTGTCCACGGCGGCGGCCTGGGCGTGACCCGCTTTCTGGTCGAGCAGGGCGCCCGCGTCACCGTGACCGATCTGCGCTCGGCTGAGCTGCTGCAGTCCTCGCTGGCGGCGCTGGCGGATACGGATGTGCAGTTTGTGCTCGGCGAGCATCGCGATGAGGATTTTACCAGCGCCGACATTGTGATTCGCAACCCTGGCGTGCCGCGCGAGTCGCGCTATCTGCAGCTGGCCCGAGCGGCGGGCGCCACGGTTGAGATGGAGATGACGCTGTTCTTCCGCCTCTGCCCGGCGCCGATCATTGGTATCACCGGCACCAAGGGCAAGACCACCACGACGCTGCTGACCGGCGCGATGCTGCGCGAGGAGTGGCCCGAGACGGTGGTGGCGGGCAACCTGCGCATCTCGGCCCTGGAGCAGCTGCCGGCGATCGCCGCGCAGACGCCGGTGGTGCTGGAGCTGTCATCGTGGCAGCTTGAGGGCCTCGACGAGGCCGGGCTCAGCCCGCAGTACGCCGCGATCACCAACCTGTCGCCCGACCATCTTGACCGCTACAGCTCGCTGGAGGACTACGGCGCGGCCAAGCAGGCGATCTTCCGCCACCAGCGACCTGACGACGTGCTGGTGCTGCCGGCCGACGATCCGATTGTCAGCCCCTGGGCCCGCCACGCCCCCGGCCGGGTGATCTTCTTCAGCGCCGAGGATGACTGGCCGCTAGGCTGTCTTCATGGCGAGCATAATGCCCGCAACATCGCCGCCGCCGCCGCCCTGGCCCGCGCCTATGGCGCCTCCGAGACGGCGATTCACGCTGCGATTGCCACCTTTCCCGGCGTTGAGCATCGGATGGAGCTGGTGCGTGAGCTGGCCGGCGTGCGTTTTATCAACGACACCGCGGCCACCACCCCGACCGCCGCCGCCGCCGCGCTGCGGGCGATCGCCGGGCCGCTGATTCTGATCGCCGGTGGTGCCGATAAGAAGCTGGCCTGGGAGCCGCTGGTCAGCGCGATCAACACCGCCGGCAATCTGCGTGATTTGGTGCTGCTCAATGGGACCGGATCAACCGCGCTGGTGGACGAGCTTGGCCGGCCGCTGCCGCTCCACGCCAGCTTCGAGGCGGCGATTCGGGCGGCCTATGCGCTGGCGCGGCCTGGCGACACAATTCTGCTCTCGCCTGGCGCCGCCAGCTTCGGCATGTTTCGCAACGAGTTTCATCGCGGCGAGGAGTTTCGACGGATTGTTGGTGAGCTGGAAGGCCCGCCAACACCCTAATCATATCTGGCCGTATTTCGTGAGCCTGTGATAGGGCCCGAACCACGAGCCACAGTATCTAAAGC